>JAZDIG010000406.1:0-6730 GCA_043805105.1 Candidatus Glassiibacteriota bacterium
TCGCAACCGCCGCCGATACATTACTGCGTGCGGCTGCAGACCTGGCTCCGGGCCGGCCGCTGGTCAGGAAGATCGAGGGGATCAGTTCCGACAGCGCGGGCCTGACCGGCATGCGGGTGGTGGTTGCGGACTCCTCCGGCGTGGTCCTGCTCGACTACACTCGGCCCGACGAAAATCCAGGCCGCAAAGAGTACACGATTTTCACCAGAGGCCTCGAACGGCCGGCGAAAACGCCGGAGGAAATGAAGGTCGAGGAGCTGGTCCTGGACGGGGAGACCAAGATCAAGGAAATGCACGACGAGGTGGGCGCGGGCCTTCTTTACCGGGCCCTGGAGCGCGACCTCGGCAATTCGAAGGCCCATCTGGTCCTGGGCGTGCTTGACTACAGCCGGGGCCGGCCGGACAGCGCGGTAGTTCATCTGGAAAAAACGCTGGAGCGCGACCCGTATTCCGGCGAGGCCTGCTACTACCTGGCGCTCGCCAGGCTCGAGCAGGGCGATACGGCCTGGGCCGAGCGCAGCCTCCACTACATCGCCCGCACGGATGCCTATTACAGCCAGCGTGAATACCTGCTGGGCCGGATCGGCTGGGGTTGCGGTAAGCTGGACGAGGCGGCCGGGCATCTGGCGGAGGCGGCGCTGGCAGGCGGATACAACCTGTCGGCGAGGAACCTGCTGGCCCTGGTTTACCGCCGGCAGGGCCGAGCCCCGGAGGCGCTGGCTGAAATCGAGCGGACACTTGCCATCGACCCCACCGACCGCTGGAGCCTGGCCGAAAAGGCCTGGATCACCGGCAGCCGGGAAGACCTGGCGGAACTGGCGCGGCTGCTGGGCGGGCAGAGCCAGGAGGCGGTCGAGCTGGCGGCGGTCTACCGCAGGCTCGGCTGCTGGGAAGAAGCCCTGCGGGTTCTGAAGCTGGTCGAACAGGATAACCGGGACGTCTACGGCACTCCAGCGATTTTTTATTACACGATCGGCTCCACCCTGCAGGCGCTGGACCGCTACGAGGAAGCGGGAAGCTACTTCGACAAGGGCAGGCAGGCCGGTGCCAACCTCGACCGCTTCCCCTTCCGGGCCGAAAGCGTTCAGCCGCTGGCCCAGGCTGTCGTCCATAATCCACGGGACGCCACCGCGCGCTACCTCTTGGGCTGCCTGCTCTACTATCGGGGCCGTCACGCCGAGGCGATCTTTCAGTGGGAGCGGGGCGTGGAGGCGGACTCCGGGCATTTCAGCCTGCAGCGCAGCCTGGGACTGGCTTACTACGAAAACGGCTACGAGATCGCCAGGGCCGCGGAACACCTGGAGCGGGTGATCGCGATCAATCCCGACCACGTGCGCACCTTTACCGACCTGAGCTACATCTACTCCCGGGAAGGCTATTTCGACCGCCAGGCCACGCTGCTGGAGCGGGCGCTGGTGCGTTCCCCCAATGACGACAACATCATCGAGGGCTTGATATCGGTCAAGCTGGCGAGCGGAAGCCTCGCCGCCGCCGACAGCCTCATCTCCTCCCATCAGTTCGGCCAGCGCCACCGCGACTACCGGCTGCGCGACAAGTACCGCTGGCTGCATTACGGGCTCGCCTCCCGGGCATTCCGGCAGGGCCGCCTGGACCTGGCATCGGACCACCTGAACAAGGCGCTATTCCCGCCCGGAACTCTGGGCGCGGATGATTTCCAGTTCCAGAGTGCGCCCAGGCTGCACTACTACCTCGGCCTGGTGCTGGAAAAAGCCGGGAAGAGCAAACAGGCCCGCGAGGAATTCGAAAAGAGCGCCACCGGCTGGCAGACCCTCTCCAGCGACCGCGACAGCTACAACAGCGAAAACCTCTACATGGCGCTCTCCCTGCAGAAACTCGGCCAACCGGACCCAGCGGCTCGGCTGATCGACTCGATGACCCATTTCGCCCGCGGCCAGCTCGAAGACCGCTACCGCGAGCATCGCGGCGAGGCGTATTACCTGCTGGGACTGGCGGAAAAATATGCGGGGAATTCCAGCGAGGCGGAGCGGCTGTTGGGAGAGTCTTCCCGGATCGAGCCGGACCTGCTGGGCCCGCGCTTCGAGCTGCGCGGCGATGTGCCGGACCCGCTGAGCAGGTAAGAGGGCCTGGTGCTGGAGCCAGCGGGCGTACTCCGTGGGACGGTTTGCGAACCGCCCCTGGGGTTAAGGGATTTTGTGGCGGAAACCTGGCGGTGGTGAATTAGCGGAGCGGCGGAGGGAGGCGTGCCGGCACGCCCGGCCGCAGGAGTATCTCCCCTGTTCGGAAATTTTTCTTATCGCTTCGATTTTGCGAGGCGCTTTTCCAGCCAGGAGCTGAATTCTTCGAATTGAATGGCTTTATTCGCAATCAGCAGGGCCATCTCTTCTGTGCTCCGGTCATCGACAGTTACATCGTAACCATTTAATTTTAGAAGAGTAAAACAGGCGGCCATGCCAGTGCGTTTATTGCCATCGAGAAACGGATGACCCTGGATGATTCTCCAGCCGAGTATCGCAGCTTTTTCAATAATGGTGGGATATTGGTCGTAAGGAAAAATTTTGCCCTGGATCAGGTCCACAAGATATGGAAGGGATCCAGGGCTTCTCAGTTCCTTTTCCTCTGATGCGACCGATTCACCGCCAAAATTCGTAATTTGAAGGCGATGAATCTCGAATATATCGCTTACAGTAATCGAATCTCTTAATGTTTCGCCAGTTCCCTCCATGCCCCCTCATGTTTCTTTAGCACTTCGCTGACCGTACTTTTTACACGCTCGCTGGAGAATCTACCTTTGATAGATCTTTTACCAACAACTACAAATCTACCGGTCTGGGCATCTCGATTTGAAGACTTTTTAACTTCGGATTGTCTATCCGAATCTGATTTCTTTTTCATTTTTCGTGCCTCCGGGTGAATATTAAATTGTTCTTACTCCGAAAACAAGCTCAACGAAATATAAAATTCAGGAGGGAAAAATGGACCGCACCACCTTTTTCAAGTGTTTCGCCGCTGGTGCTGCCGGTATGGCCGCGGCCGGCGGTTCCGCTGCCGGCTCTCCGGAAGCCAAGACAGCCCCTGCCGGCAGGCGGCTCGGCTCGCCGCTCTACATCCAGGATACCGCGACTTCCGGCGTGCGGCGGCTGGGAAAGGATAAGAGTTTCACTTTCTGGACGCCCGGCATGGAGCCGGCTTACCGGGTGGGGGCGGGCGAGGTGGTGGTGATGGAGCTGAGCCACGGGCTGCCGGATTCGGTGACCCGGGACGGCACTTTCCGCCGCACGGGCGAAAACGACCGGATCAACCCTCAGACCGGGCCGGTGTTCATCGAGGGGATTGGGCCGGGAGATGGGCTGGCGTTGGACATCCTGGAAGTGCGAGTGGCCGACTGGGGCTATTCCGGCGGGAAGATTTACGAGCTGGCCGATGGTTTCGTCCATTTCGACGACCGCCTGCGGCTGCCACTGTCTCCCATGATCGGCGGGGTGGGAGTGGCGCCGGCGGAGGGCCGGGTCGACACCCGGACCCCGGGCGCCACCGGCGGCAATCTGGATTGTAAGGAAGTCCGGGCCGGCAGCACGCTGGTCCTTACCGCCCGGGTGGCGGGCGGCCTAGTGGGGATGGGCGACAGCCACGCCCTGCAGGGGGACGGCGAAATCGCCGGGCAGGGAATCGAGTGCGATGCCGAGGTGCTGGTGCGGTTCCGCCGCCTGCCGGAAAAGCTGTCCGAACGGCCGGTGATACTCCGTCCGGAATTTGTTGCCACGCTCAGCGCCAAGGAAGACCTCAACGAGGCGGCCTGGGAAGCCACCAATGACATGACGGCCCTGGTCTCCCGTATCACCGGCCGCGACGCCAAGACCGCCAGGCAACTGGTCAACCTGGTGGGCGACCTGCGTGTGACCCAGATCGTGGACCCCACCAAGGGGGCGCGGATGGAAGTCCCAGCCTGGGTGTTTGGGATTTGAAGTGGATCAGGTCTTTTCCAGTACCATGGCGGCCAGGATGGCCGCGCCCCTGACCACCGCGGCTTCCAGCGGAATCAGATTGGAATGGCCGAGCGCGGCGCGGCGGTGCACGCCCAGGGCGCTGATATCGTAGCCGCCGGAGGTCACCACTGAATAAAGCGGCCGGCCTGCGGCGGCGGCCATTTCCTGGCAGCAATAGTTCAGGCTGTTGCGGTAGGCGGCCAGCACCGCGCATAGCATGTCCTGACGGGTGGATGACCCGGACAGGCCGATGAATCCGGCTTTCCTTTCATCCAGGCTGTGCCGGTCGCCGAAAAGATAGGGGAGAAACTCGGGGTTGTCCCCCTGTCTGGCCTCCAGGGCGATCTCTTCCACGGCATCTTCCACTCCGGTCTCCAGGTTCTGCACCCAGTCCCAGAAGCGTCCCGGGGACATCTCGCGGCAGAAGCGATCCTGGAACCAGAGCAGGGTTTCGCCTCCCACCGGACTGACTTTCACCGCCACCCATTTACCCTTCACCAGGTGGGGCCGGATCAGGTAGTGGGCCGAGGGGGTGGGACAGGAGTCGCGCGAGGCGGCCATGATTTCCACGTTGCCGCTCATGTTGAGCGCGCAGCCGGGCTGCAGCTCCTCCGCGGCCAGCAGGCCCACCGCCGTATCTGCGCCTCCGGCGATTACAGGCAAGCCCTCCGGCAGGCCGCATTCGGCGGCTGCTTCGCGCGTGAGTTTGCCGGCAACCGAGGCGGAGGGCACGACTTCCGGAAACTGCTCGCGCCTCACTCCCATCAACTCGAACCAATCCTCTCCCAGCCAGCCGCTGTTGCCCCGGACGTCGTAGAGGCCGGAGTAAGCGGCCTGGGTCGGATCGATCACCAGCCGGCCGGTGAGCCGGTAAAGCAGCAGCGATTGAAGGTGGGCCCAGTGAGCGGTATTGGCTGCCACGTGCGGATGGTAGGCAGCCAGCCATCTGATTGAGCTGAGAGAAATACTGCCGGGCATGGGCAGATTGCCGGCGGTCGCCAGCCACCGGTCGGCCCCCACCAGCTCGACCAGTTCCCGGGCCTGCGGGAAACAGGCGCGGTGGAGATGGGTGAGGGCGGGATGAAGCGGCCGCAAATGCTTATCCAGCGCCACCAGGGCTGGACAGCTCACCGCCGGGCAGATCGCATCCAGGGTGATACCTTCAGCGTTAAGTTCGCCTGCGACCTGCTTCAGCAGGGCAAACACCCGGTCGAGGTAGGAATCCACGTCCAGGCGGCTGCGGTCCCTGCCGGCCACGGTTTCCTCGGTGGTCGGCCAGTCCGCCTCGTTGATCCAGAGGCGAATGGGGGCGCGCACTGCGGCCACCAGGCCTCCACTGCCTTTCAGCTCACGGGGAGCGTGAAAGACTCCCGCCTTGATCCGGCTGGTTCCGCAGTCCAGAGTCAGTATTCTCATTAGCGGAAAAGTACCTTTCGAAAACCGCTCCCAAAATCCAGCGGTCTCGTCTAAAATGTCAGCCGCTGCCGGCCGGCGGCAGGTGGCTGGTGATCCATTGTTCGGCGACCGGAGAAAATTCTTTCCAGACATCCAGGTGGTCGAGCCAGGGGTAGAGCGCGATCCGTTTCTCCGTAGCGGCCAGTTCGAGGTAAAGCCCGTAGATCGAAGGAGCCGGGCAGGTCCTGTCGAACAGGCCGGCCGAAAGCACTACCGGAACCCTGATCCGGTTGGCGAAAATCAGCGAGTCGAAATAGCTGACCGTGCGGTAGACCCGTTCAGCGCTGCCGGGATTTTCATCGATGTAGCGCACCAGGTCGCGGTACGGAGCGCCGGTCATGGTCAGCGAGCGGGGGAAGTCGGTCAGGAAGGGTGCGCTGGCTGCGACCACCCGGATGCGGGGATCGAGGCCGGCGCTCACCAAGGCCAGCCCCCCGCCCTGGCTGCCACCCACCGCGCCGATCCGCGTGCCGTCCACTTCCGGCCGCGAGGCAACAAAACTGACAGCCCGCAGGCAGTGGCAGACTATTTCGCGGTATATGTAAGTCTCGGGCGCTTCCACCCCGATGGTCATGTAAGCACTGTTGTCAGCGGGATAGCTTTCCCGGTCCACCTCGTAGCCCCGCACCTGAATACTCAGCGTGGCGTAGCCCTTCTCCGACCAGCCGGACTGGGGTGAAATCCGGCCGGAACTGTATCCGGGGAAGAACACCAGCGCCGCGTAAGGGGCCTGTCTGCGGCGCGGCAGGGTGTACCAGCCGTGGACCCGCACTCCGTGCAGGCTGGCGAAGCTTACCCGGTAGACACTGACCTGTCCGGTCGACCGCAGGCTGTCCGGGATGACCTCCGCCGCCAGCGGCACCCTCTGCAGGGAGTCGAGAGTGGCCTGCCAGAAGCGGTCGAAGTCGGGAGGGCGGGAGGACCGGCGGTCGAGGTTTTCCACGTCGTAGCCGAAAGTGAACTCGCGGTAGCCGAACTCGCGGCCGCTGTCGAACGCACAGACCCGCACGTCGTAGAACCCGGGCTTTCCCTCGAGGAAGCCGCAGGCGAATTCTTCGACTATGTCGCCTCCGGCCGGCAGGTTTATCCGGCGGCTGAAATCCCCCAGTCCGCGTCCGGTGAAATCGGTCACTCCGCAGTAAACGAACGCTCCGGTCACTTCCCGTTCGACCAGGCTTCTGAAGGCGATCCTGATTGTCGGACTTCCGCTGGTCTGCGGTATCAGGTGAGTGGCCGGATCTGGCATCTGCGGAGAGATTTCCGCACCGGCTTCCCTCGAGTAGGCCACCGTTCCCCTGTCCCAGGCCAGG
>JAZDIG010000407.1:0-3116 GCA_043805105.1 Candidatus Glassiibacteriota bacterium
GTGATAATCTGAACATAACGATTTGTTATTCTCGTCTTTGCGAAATACTTCTCCCGATCACCTGTTATTAGGCCGCGGTTGATTTTGCCTACCTTTGCAAGAGGTGTAAAATCTTTCAATAGTCGTAAGAGCAACCGGGCATTTTTTTCGTTAACCAAAATATTCCAAACATTACCAGGTAACTCTGCGAATGTTACTTGTCGAGTGCGGGACATTATAGAGGGCTTAGCTACAAACTGTTCGCTCAAATCACTTGTTGTTTGTATTTCTTGCTTTTTTCGCAAAGCTTCGGCATTTTCCCGCCTGAACAACAAAACACAAGTATGAACATCCGCCTCCGCGAACACTTGTCCTCGCGCGACGGCTATCTGCTCTATGCCGCATCGATCCATAATCCAGCGTCGTAAAGTTTCTGCATATACATTGTTTAGGATAGTTGTAGGGAGAATATAGCTCAAATAGCCCTTCTCTTTCAGCAGGCCAATGGCTCCTTGAAGAAATAAGTGAAAGAAATCAATCTTAAACTTAGCAGCAAGATAGTGGGTGCGAAGATAGCTAAGAATTTCTTGGCTTGTATTATGTGGTTGTAACATTTTGTACGGCGGATTCCCTATCACGCAATCGAACCCCCCATCTTTCATCGCCTCGGGGAAACCCCGGCTCCAGTCAAACGGGTTGACCCGCTTCATTTCCTCAGCGTCGAAAATCAGCCTGCCGGTGAAATAATCCGGGCCGATCAGGGAATTGCCGCACTTGACGTTGTCATCCAGGTTGGGCAGGGCGCGGCCATAGAAAAGCTCGAGCTGCCGGGTAAGGGAAACATCGTTTTCACCCTCCAGCACTTTCAAGAGCAGAGACAGCTTGGAGACTTCCACGGCCTGGGGGTCGATGTCCACGCCGAAAATGTGCGAGGTCAGGATGCGCTTCTTTTCCTCGATCGTCAGCAGCCATTGGCCGTTACGGGGGTCGTTATAAACGGCGCGTTTGTATTTGGCGGGATTGTGTTCGATATACCATTTCAGGCAATGGTCGAGCAGGCACTGGTAGGCGCCCAGCAGGAACGAACCGCTGCCGCAGGCCATGTCCAAAACACGCAGAGGCGGCTTGCCGTTGCCCCCCGCGAGATTGGCGGGGCTGCGGCCCTCGATCCGCCGGCCGACGGTGTTCCTGACGATGTAGTTCACGATGTAGGCCGGGGTGTAGTAGACGCCGCCGGCCTTTCGCACCTCGGGCTTTTCCTCGACCTTGGCCTGGTGGCCGGCGGTGAGCCGGATCACCTTGCCCAGGAACCTCTCGTAGACCGTGCCCAGGATTTCGACGGGCAGGACGCCGAAGTGATAAGGCGAGCCGTGCGCGAAGTACAGGCTTTGCAGGATCGGTTTGAAAACCTTGTCATCGACAGCCAGCTTCGGGGTAATCCGGTCCGGTTCCTCGGCTACGCCGCTTTCCTTGTAGAAATGGAACAGGCCGGAGTTGTATTTCTGGTCGGCGCGGCGGCACAGCTCGCGCATGAAGCGGGGGTAAATGTCGGCCCTTTCGCAGAGCTTCAGGAGCTGCTCGTAGGGCTCGAGGCCCCGGTCTTCGGCCATGCGCAGGAACACCACCCGGTCGATAGTCCGCTGGACTGCGGCGTTCAGGTCATCCGAGGACAGGTCCTTGTTGCGCAGGGCGACGTTCCGGGCCAGCGTGTCGCGCCAGCCTTCGATTTCCTTCAGAAACTCCCCGTCCACTTCGGAGGTGCCGCGCTTGCGCTTGGAGGCCGCGTACTGGTCAAAGGCCCCGGACCAGACTGCTTCGCGCGAAAACTTGTCCCACAGCTCACGCCAGCCGTCTGGGTATTCTTCGAAGCCTAAGTACCGGATCCGGGAGTAGCCCGCCTTGTCGCCGGGCTGGGGCCGCTTGGTGCAATCGTAAACGCCCAATTCCTCGAAGTCGGTCAGAATGGACAGCGCGACCTTGGCGCTCCAGCCGTAGCGCCGGAGCTGGTAGGCCGGGCCGGGGTCGGCGTCTATGTTGATCCCGCACTTCTTGGCCTCGACGTAAAACTTCGGCAGGGTGCCCACCCGGAAAGTGTAATCCGGGGCTTTTTGATGGCCCTCCACGTCGAGGCTGTCTTCTGGAATCACTTCCCGGTACTGGGGCGCGGCCATCGCGGCATTTCGCACGTCCCAGCCCAGGGCTTCGAAAAGAGGGTCGATCAGCGATTGGCGGACGTGGGCTTCCTTGACGCCTGGAGCCAGGTACGCCTGGCGGTTGGCAGAAAAGTACCGGCAGAGTCTCGCGATTTCTTCCCGGCCCTGTTCAAACGTCTTGCTCATGACCGGCTTCCGGCCCCAGGGTGTGCGGAAAACTAAAGACAGTGGTATCCTTCCAAGTTAAGATAATCAGCGGCAAGGTCAAGTCCTACCCCACAATCGGGGCGGAATTCAAAGCCGCCCGTACCGGGTTTTCTCATGCGCCGAGGGAGGTTGCGTAAGGGCGAACCTTGTGTTCGCCCGCGAGGTAATTTCGTGTAAGGGCGGGTTTAAAACCCGCCCACTACCTCAGCACCGCCGCATACGCCTGCCCGATTCCCAACCCTTCCCGGCGGTCGATAAAGACCAGGTCGCCGCCGGTCAATTCGTAACAATGATGAGCTTCGCCGTACGACATGGCCGCCTTTTCCGCCGGGATGAAATTGCCCATCGGATCGGCCGTGTTACCGAAAACCAGCGGCCTGGGGGCGATCGCGGCCGCCAGCGCGGGGAGGTCGTACCAGGCCAGGGCGCTTAGGACTACGTTGTCGAGCTGACGGAGGTGATACTTGGCCTCCACCACCGCCTTCCACGACACCAGGCCGTTCTGTACCGCCACCCCGGCGATCCGGCTGTCGAATGCGGCCGCGTGCAGCAGGGGCACTGACCCGGCGCCCTTGCCCACTGCCACCACTTTTTTTTCTTCCCCGAGGACCTTTTTCAGGACATCGACCGCCCGGCCCAGGTCCGCCGCCCGCATCCCCACCAGGGATTTGCGTACGTGAAAAGCCATCAGCGCCATGTCCCAGTCCGGCGAAAACCACTTCTGGAAAAGGTCATCGCGTTTTGAGAGGCGCGCGGTTTCGCCCTTGCCGCGCACGT
>JAZDIG010000408.1:0-8345 GCA_043805105.1 Candidatus Glassiibacteriota bacterium
CGGGTGCAGGTCGAGCCGGCCGGGGGATTTCTGCACGTCGCGCCAGTCGCAGCGAATGTAGAGGAGATCGACGAAGGGAAGAGCGGAGAGCTTGTCCACGTGCTGCTCCAGGCTTTCCTTTCCCCGGCGGGCCGCCAGGGAGGGGCCGCCTTCCTCCCAGGTGTAGCCCACCAGGCCCGTGCCGTAATTGCGAATATGTGCCGCGGAGGGCGAACTGTAAGCGATGGTGGCCCAGCTCCGGACTTCATCTTCGCCGAACGGACCCTGGTTGAGGCGGTCCGGCACGGCCGGGCCGGGGCCGAAATCGTAATTCTCCCACAGATGTACCGGCACGTCCGCCCGCAGGGTGCGGGCCCCGGCCGCCGAGGCGGCGGCGGTGGCCGCTGAAATTCTGAGAAAATCCCGTCTGTCCATTTTAGCGTTTCTCTTTTGAGGTGAACATTAAAAAGGCCGCCGCGCGGCCCCTCACTACTTTTCCAGTTTATTTTCCATCTCAGCGAAGGATCACCATTTTTCGCATCTGGGAGAAATCGCCGGCCTGCAGGCGATAAAGGTAGACGCCGTTGGCCACCGGCCGTTCATCGTTATCGGTGCCGTCCCAGAATACGGTATATGTTCCGGCCGGCCTTTCGCCATCCACCAGGGTGCGCACCAGCCGGTTGCGCAAGTCGTAGATCCGCAGCGTTACGTACTGCCCGCCGGCCGAGGCGGGCAGGGAATATTTAATCGCGGTCTGAGGATTGAAGGGATTGGGAGTATTCTGCGAAAGCGAAAACTGTTCGGGCAGGCCCGGCGTTCCGGGGGGAGATTTAAGGGCCTGTTCCAGCAGCCGGGCCTGGTCCTCGGGCAGAGGCAGTTTCACGATCGTCTCCTCGAGCCAGGCCCGGTCGGCCGGGGACAAGCCCTCCAGAGCCCCGGCAGCTTCCAGCGGACTGGAAGCTGCCAGTCCGCCATATTCGATTCCGCAGCGATCCTGCAGGATGTCGGCCAGGAGCGCCGTGACATCCTCCAGGTCCGCCTTCCCATCGCCATCGTAATCCCCGCCTGCCTCGCCCGGGTATCTCCGCTGATGGAGCAGAAGCCCGATCACGTCGATTACATTGGCCCGGCCGTTGCCGTCGTAGTCGCAGCCCAGCGAAGTGGGATCGGCCTGTCCCTCGGTAAGAAACTCCTGGTGCCAGCGGCTCCAGTCGGACCAGACACCGGCCGTGGACTGTTGGCGTACCCGGAAATAGTGTTTGGAGCCGGGGGCGAGCTGGTTTTTACCGGCCAGCCTGCCCACGAAAGTCCCATTGGTCCCGTCCACAAGAATGCTGTCGCCGTTGGTGACAGGCTTGGAGCGCCAGACCACCCGCTGTCCCTGCCGGTCCATGGCAATCTCCACTTCCCAGGCGGCCTGGCTTTCCGGCCCGCGGTAAAGACTCTTATAGATTTTCGGATTGCGGGGACAGACCACCGTGCCGATCGGCTGGGTGGAGATGATGAAATTGTCGTACCAGCGGGACTCGGTCACCGGGGAATTACTGTTCCAGTAGGCTTCGAGGAAGACGGCGTTGATACCGAAGGCGGTGTAGCTGCCGCGCCAGGCCATCCCGGTGCGCTCGCTCTCCAGCTTGCCGTCGATCCAGAGCTGGTTGACGCCGTCCTTGAGCCCCGGGGTATTGAGCTTGGCCCGCGCCTCAACGCAGACGAACCACCCGCTTTCATCCGTGCTGCTGACCTTGGTTTCGGTGACCGGCTGGTTGCCCAGCCAGTGCAGGTTCGCGAAATCGTTATAGGTGGTGGTCACCACCCGGTCGCCCACCACGCCGCTGGCGGGGTCCAGGGTGAGGGATTCGCCGCTGGACCAGACGTGGGAGATCATCGCCTGGAGCCAGCCCCCGGACACGATACTGGTGGCGCGGCTCAGCTTGGCCGGCCCGCCGCCGGTCCAGCCGTCCTGGTGTTTGACGTACAGCCGCCAATAAATTTCATCGAACTTCTCGCCGACCCGGGCGATCGGCGGCACCGGCGAGTCGCCGAAAAAGACTTTCCGGTTGCCCTCGCCCTGGCTGTCCTTGGGATAGTCGCAGCGCAGCGACTGGCCGAAGTCGCCGAACTTGGTCCGCGAGTCCAGCGGCGGCCCGCTTTCCTCGGAGTATTGCTTTCCGGCCCCGTCGAAATCATCGAACCAGATCGTCGCCGGGTCTTCCTCCTGCGGCTGGGTCGAGACTATCGTGAGCGAGGCAATTCGTGGCACCGCCGGCTTCTCCTGCGCCGGAGCTGACAAAGGCATCGACAGGGCGGCACAGAACAGGAGCAAAAGAGCGCTCCGACAGAAAATCCGGCCTCGTCTCCAGTCGATTTTTCCAACCCGGTGTTCGGTCATAGGCGGCCTTTCTTTGGTAATTTAACGAAGAAACCTGCACTTAATCGAGCGGTTCGGCTTTGACCAGCAGATGGTCCTGGAAATCGCACTGCAGGGCTGCCTGCGCGCCCCCGCCGACAGTGCCGAGGTCGGCGCCGTTTTCGTAATCCGTGAGTCGGTAGGTCTTGCCCTCGGCGAGGCCTTTCAGCGCCAGCGGGCCTTTGAATTTCTCGGCGAACGCGCCGTAATAGAGCGAGCCTTCCTTGGCGATTACGTGGGTTTCCGGGACATCCCAGGCGATGTCGTACAGATTCAGGTATACGCCCTCGTAAAGCTTGAGCTTGTGCTGGAGGTCGAACCATTTTTTCCAGTGGTCGCGGATTCCCTTGTTGTTGTCCCAGGTCCGCACCACGTCGTCGCCTTCCAGCGTGGTGAACTTGGTGCCCATCACCCCGCCGACGGCCAGGGTACTGGCGAAGTCCTTGCCCGGACCGTGTTCGCGCCGCCACTCGCCGCCCTTGTCCGGCCCGGTCGAAAGCTCGACGTGATCGCCGAAGGGAGCGGCGGAGCGGCCGAGCAGGGCGCGGTACATCTTGATCCTGGCCCGCACCTGATCGCTGGAAGTCGGATCGGCCGTGACCTGCTGGTTGTACCAGGCCATTTTATAGGGACTGGGCGGAATACCGCATTCACAGACCTGGAGAACGCAGCCGGGTTTGTACTTCTGGGCTTCCTCGTAGATTGCCCTAAACAGCCCGGCGACCGCCTCGCAGGATTCCTCCGGCCGGGCGTGATGGTGGGCCGGGTTATAGCAGGGCGGCGCCATGTCTATCGATCCGCCGTCCATCTTGAAAGCATCGTAATCCCAGTCCTGCATGAAGCGGTGGACCAGCTGCCGGTGATGTTCGACCACCGGCGGCCAGGCCGGGCAAAGGTAGACGCTGTGCCAGGCTGAAGGTTCGGCGTTGCCGTCGGAGTCCAGTATCCGCCATTCCGGATGTTCGGTAAACAAGGGATCGCGCTCGTGCAGAAGCATCGGCACCCACCAGAGCTGGGCCTTGAGCCCGGCCGCGTGGATACTGTCCACCAGCGCCCGCATGTCCGCCTCTCCGCGAGGAAATTTTTCCGGAATCAGCGGCCAGTCGCCGAAACTCGCCTGGTAGCCGTCATCTACTCCCACCATGGGGATTCCCAGGTAGGCGACTGCGGGCAGAGTGCGCAGGATGTCGGCCGGGACGAACTTGTTGTCGAAGCCCCAGCCGCACCAGATCGATTCATAGGCTTCCGGGGGAGCGACCGCGAAATGGAAGCCCTGCTTTTCCAGCAGCCGCCCGTAGCTGTGCACCGCCTCGTAGTAATCGCCGCTGAAAGCGCCGATCATCACCGGCAGGCAGGCCAGCACTCCGTCCGGGCCGGGCCGCAGGAACTGCGTTCTCTGGTCCAGGGATGTCTCCACCGCTCCGGTTTCGTTCACTTCGACCGGAAAAGCGGCCACCCGGGGCAGAGTGTCGATTTGAGCCAGGGCCAGGCCGGCTTTGCGGTCCCAGAGGTAGACCAGGGGGAGGCCGCCGCCTTCTGGCTGAGCGCCGTACTTGACCGTGCTGTTGGCTGCCGAATAGTCGTCGGTGACCTTGATCTTCGTGTACCATTTTCCCCAGCGGTAGACCGCACCCTGGAAGAGGAAGAGGTCATGAGGGCTGGGGGAGGGGCCGGCGAGGTCGGAGCGGACGCTCATCCGGTAAAAGCTGGTCCCTTCGACTTGGCCCAGGACCTGGGCGGTCAATCCGTGCAGCGTGGCCCGTCCCACCACCACCCCCGGCATCCCGTCATGCACTGAAAGATTCACGTTCAGACGGACTCCATCCAGTCCGGCGCCGCTTTCCGGCTCGAAATTAAGCCTGATTCCCCGCCCGGTACCGAACTGGTCGTCGCTTTTGCAGGTGAATTCCGCTGTCCCTCTCTTCAAAAAAAGCGGTATCCGCTTGCTGTCCACCAGAAAGGCGAAGGCCGGAGTGGTGCCGTCCGACAGGCGTACCTGGCCGCCCGCCGCGATTAAGGTGACTTCCAGCCCCTGGGCGGGCGACACCGCTACTCTGATCCGGCCGTCGTCGATTACGGGTTGTGGGGAAAAAGTCGAACAGGCAAGTAGAACGAGCAGGGTGACGGGGAAAATCGAAAGACGGTGAACAGTTCGCCTTACCATGTTTTTTTCCTCTCGCTTTCCGTGCGATCCGCAGATAGTGGAAGTCCGCTCGAATCGCACCTTTCCTGGGGTCTGTTTATTGCTATGAAAATCCGATACCAATGGAAATGAATCATAACTCAATGAATTCCAAAAAGTTCCGCAACCGGAAATGTCAACTGGTTCTCAAATCCTTCTCAAATTCGTAAAAGTCGCTTGCAAAAGTGAGAAATAACTCCATGCCAGGCATTAACTTGGATGGTTAGTTCCTCCTTTTCCGGACCACCGTTGCCTCGACTTATGGAAAAAAGCCGATTCCCGGGGCAGCACCGCTCTCAGCGCCGGCCGTCGGTGAGTCCCGTCCAGTCATCCGTGCGGAACGGGGAAGCCGGCAGCCGTGTACCGTCTTCGGCGAGGTTGTAGAGATTGGCCTCCTCCGGGTTATCCCGCCAGCCGTAGCGCACCGAGGCGGGTGCGGAAACTTCGTCGCTGGAGACCACCACCTGGTTGCCTTCGATTACCGCCCGGGCGGGATGGAATTGCCTGTCCTGGCCGGCGATGGAGAATCCTTGCAGCTCGGGTTGGCTCTTGCCCGCCGCCAGGCCCGCTCCGGTGTGCCGGAAAGACAGCATCACCTGGTTGCCCGCCACCTGCATCGAATCGTAAACCGGCCCCGAATAGACGATCTTTTCGCCGTAGACGATGGCCCGGGCGGCGCGGGCCAGGCGCAGGCCCACGTCCTGCTTGTTGCGCGGGTGGATGTCGTTCGCCTCGCCGATGTCGTCGATCACCGCCATCCCGGTCCCGGCCAGGCTCAGCGTGCGGGTCTGGGCCTCCCGCAGGTCCGGCCAGTTGCCCTGGCCGGCCTCGAAGTTAGCGAGCTGGACGAAAAGGAAGGGGAAGTCGCCCCGGCCCCACCTGGAGCGCCAGTCGCGGATCAGCGCCGGAAAGAGGTCGCGGTACTGATGGGCGCGGAAAACGTTGGATTCGCCCTGGTACCAGATGACGCCCCGGATGGCGTAAGGGACCAGCGGCGCGATCATGCCGTTGAAGAGCACCGCCGGTTGGTTGAAATACAGCGGCTCTTCCTTGCCTTCTTCCTTCGCCTTGCGGACTTGTTCGAGGAAATCGGCGTACTGTTCCTTGAGCCAGCTTTCATCGTTGCTGTAATCCGGCCAGTTTTCGAGGATCGACTGCAAAGCGGGGTCGGCTGAGAGGGCATCGCGGCTGGTCCAGGCCTCGGCGGTCGTGCCGCCCCAGTTGCTGCTGATTATTCCCACCGGCACACTCAGATGATTGTACAGTTCGCGGGCGAAGAAGTAGCCCACCGCGGTGAAGTCTCCGACCGTTTCCGGGCCGGCCGGCAGCCAGCGGTAGACCGCTGCCGAGTTTTCCGGCCGGGGTTCGAGGTCTTCCAGAGGTGCGGCGGCCTTGCGGGCCCAGACCTGGAAAAGACGGATGTCCGGGTAATCGGCCGAGGCGATCTCCTGGTCGGCGTTTCTGCACGAGCGCACTTCCATGGCCATGTTGCTCTGTCCGCCCGCGATCCAGACTTCGCCGGCCGTCACGTTTTTGAGCCTGATTGTGTTGACGCCGGCCACGGTGAAATCGAGCGGGCCGCCCGCATCCAATGGGTTCAAGTCGACCCGCCAATGGCCGTTCGCATCGGCCACGGTTTCCAGCCGCTGGCTGCCCAGCCAGACCGTGACCTTTTCGCCGGGGGCGGCCCAGCCCCAGACCGGAATCCGGCTTCCCATCTGGAGCACCAGGTTGTCGCAGAATATTTTCGGCAGGCGGACCTCCGCCGTCAGGGAAGAACTGAAAAGATAAAAGACAAAAGCCGACAGCAGTACCCGGATAGCAGATTTGCTCGACATTTTCCCTCCTCGGTTATTTTCCGATACCCGACTGCGGCTGTATATTCGCCGTGAGTTCCTGCGCCAAAACGGACTGGCCCTTTTCGTCCAGGATTTTGACCCGGCCGGCCGGCCGGCCCTGGGTGGCGAACGACACCTCGAAAGTTTTTCCCTGATAGCTTATGCGTGCGCCCTCGAAGCCGTCTACGGCCGCCAGCCGCTCGACCGCCGGCCCGGTCTTCTCACCGGCAGCTGCCGCGGCCAGGACCACCAGGAAAGTGTCTTTCTCCCGTTGCCGGCCGGGAGTGATTTCGAAGCGCCAGGCCCCCCACTCTTCGCCTTCGCCCACCGGGTAATAGCTCACGGCCGGCGGATGGTTGACGCCGAATATGTCGAACTCGTGGCCCGGCCCGCCCACCTTGCGGACCCGGGCATCCTCGGGAAAGACAGCTTCCAGGAACAGCTTGCCCTCCCGTTCCCCGGCCCAGCCGGCTCTGCCTTTCAGTGTGGATTCGTTGGCCGTGTGCAGAAGCCAGTACTTGGCGAATTCGGGCCGGGTGGATTCAACCCGGTCGAACACGACAAACAGGTCCGGCTGCAGATGGATGAACTGCCGGGTGAAAGATTTCAGCTTATTGCTGTTGTAGGCGCGGGCGGCGTCCCCGCAGACATAGCTGTACCGGGGGTTCGTTTCGAACGCGATTATCCGGCCGGTGTCCCAGCGGGTGCCGGCTGACTCACCGACCGAATCACGCTCCGGAATGGGCCACATCTGGCCGCCGTCGTTGGAGAGAGTGTCCCTTCGTCCGGCGACGAAAACTTCAGCCGGGTCGTAGACCAGGACGTTGTTGCTGGCGATGGTACGGGCCGCGTAATTGGGCCGGTGGTTACTCTCCCATTCGTAACGGCCGGAGTTGATCGCCAGGCTGCCGCGGCGGAAGATGGTGAAGCCGTTTTCGGCCGGGTGCTGATGGCCATAGTAGAAGGGGCCGCAGTCGAAAACGGCGTAGCTGGCAGAAGAGTCCCAGCCGCTTCTCAGCACCACCCAGCCGATCCCCTCGAACAGGCGGGCCAGGGGCCAACTATTGTCCGGCCCCTCCGGCTCGAGATCCAGCTGCGCCGGGTCCCAGATCACGTCCCAGACATTCCATTCGCGGGCTTTGGGCATTTGGTCCAGGTACCAGAGGCTTACCCGGTCGTGGTAGCGGCAGGCCAGGTATTTGAAGTGCCAGGGCTGGATACCGCCTTTCACGCTGCCGGCGTCGTCCAGCCGCGGCCATTCACCGTTGGGCTTGAGGAGGTTGACCCACCAGATGCTGAAATATTCGAGGTAGGGATTATTTTCAGTAAGGTCCTCGCTGGTGAGGCACTTCCAGATTTCCAGGTCGAATATCGGTGTGCGCAGGTAGTTGTAGGCGGCGTAAGCCGGGCCGCTGTACATCCCGCCGTCATCGGCCGCCACCTGGGACTGCATTTTCCTCCATTCGTGGATGTTCCTGTCGGTCCAGGCTAGCCATTGTCCGGCCAGGCTGTCCTCGATCCCGCTTCCGGCCAGGGTCACCGCGGGCCAGAACACCGGGTCCAGGGTACCGTAGCCGCCCCCGCCGTAGGGATTGAACCATTTTTTCTCCCAGGCGGTTTTTCCGGCGGCGAGGAGCTTTTCCCCATAATGCCGGCGCAACCCGGCATCCAAGCCGTCGTACAGCCAGTCCCAGGCGAAACAGCAGTAGCGCCTGAACTCCACCGCTTCCCAGTAGCCGCCGCCCTGTTCTTTTTCGAGGGCGAGGTGGCGTTCGAGAGCGCGGGCCAGGAAGGCGCTGCCGGCCTCGAGGTATTTCCGGTCGCCGGTGACCAGCCAGAGAAAACCGCACTTTTCGGCCAGGCGGCCGGCGGTCCGTACCGGCAGGCTGTCCGGACCGGCGGCGAGGTAGCCGTCCACCTGGGCGCGCAGGGAATCGAA
>JAZDIG010000409.1:0-8153 GCA_043805105.1 Candidatus Glassiibacteriota bacterium
GCTTGAACTCGTCAAAAATGTCCGCTGTTATCTGCGTAGCCGTCAACGCAAGCCCCATATGGTGAGCAAATATTTTCAAGAAAAACATGTACAATATGCGGCAGCCTAAATTGCAACCTATTTAGTGCTCCCCGTAGTAAGTAGGGGCATCCTTTTAGTTAAATAAAGGCTTTTTATCGCCAGGGAGAGCTGAACCGGCAGGTCCGTCCACTCACATTCCAGTGCCCTGCAATACTGCATCTCTTATAGGCTAACTGTCGATCCTCTTCTGGATGTCGAACAGCTTGTTTTCCATTTCGAGTACTTTGTTCACCAGGCTCTTGATCAACAGGAGGATGAACCCCGGCACGTCCCGCAGGATCTCATCCAGGGAGGCGCCGTCCAGCTCCACGAGCACGGCGCGTTCGAGGACGGTGACAGTGGCGCTGCGGCGGCTGTCGCCCCCTTTGAGCAGGGCGTATTCGCCGAAACTCTGGCCGGCGCGCATTACGTCCACCACTTTTGGGCCGGCGGCTGATTTCTTGCTCACTTCGACCTTGCCGCTCTGGATGTAATAGAACGTGCTGCCGACTCCGCCCTCTTCGAAGACCACGTCGCCCGGCTCGTACACCTTCATAAATTGGGTCATGGGACTTGCTCCGTATTGTATAGAAAATGCCGGGCACGGCATGCCGCGCCCCTACGAGTTTTCACCCTTTGGGAAACAAGATAAAGTGGGACTTTTCCCGCCGGATTACTTCTCGAGCAGTATCACGCTCGCCAGGCCGTGTTGGTCCAGACCGAAACGGATCGTATCCCCTTTTCTTTCGACCGGGACAATCGGCCGGCCGGCGGGGCTGTTGGTCAGGTCCGGCTGAACCAGCTCGAACTTCCTGAATTCTCCGGCATCCGGCAGGCGGCAGGTGATTTCGACGTTCGGCGTGGCGCCGGGGATGTTGTAGAGGTCGCGCCAGATACTGACTACGCTGATCATCACGCTGCCATCGGTTAGGCGGAAGATGTTGCCGTCGGTTTTGGGCGGCAGTTCGAGCGCCCGGGGATAAAAGACCCATTTCTTGCCCTTGAACTTTTCGATGAGCGGATGGTAGACCTCCCGCAGCATGGCCGCTTTTTCCTTCTGCGCCCGCAGGGCCGGGGTCGAATCCCTGGGAGTGATCTCGCTGTTAACCAGCGAATAAAAATAGCCGTAGCGCAGGCAGTTGAGGAAAAGCCTTTCCGGGTGCTGCCAGCTTTGGCTGTCGAGGATCATGACGTGGCGGTTGAGGCCGGTGTAGCTCTGGGCCACCAGCCAGGTCGGGAATTCCTCATCCGGGGTGTTCTCCATGGCCATCACCCCGTCGATTCCCTTGCAGGTCTGGATCATTGTCGGCTTGTTGCAGGTGATGAACCGGCCGCTGGAGTGCAGCAGGGGGCTCACCACCTTATCCATCATCCGCGTGTACATGAAGATCGGAAAGTAGGCCGGCTTGTTGTTGACCATGGTGATACCGTCATCGTGGGCGAAATCGAACCGGTAGGTGCGGCCGTAGACATCCCAGAAAAACCCGGCGATCCCTGGGTAAGCCTTCACCATTTCGGCGGCCTGAGCGGCCAGGTCGCGGCCGAACTTGGTGGATTCCGGGTCGGCGCACATCAGCCAGCAGGCCCTGTCGCCCGGATATTCCTGGCCCCGGTAGGCGGTGATCGGGTTGCCGACCTCATCGGTCGCGATGTCGTCCGGGTATTCCTTTTTGGCGAACCACCATTCGCTTTCGGTGATGTTGTAATAGATGAACGTACCCACTCCGGCGGCGGCGGCCCGTCTGGCATGGTCCGCAATCTTCTGGCGGCTCTTGGTCTGTTCGGGCCGTGAATGCGACAGGTTCTCCCACTTTTTTACCGAGGGCGGCGGGATCATCTGGCCGTACTGCGGAAAATGGCCGTGCATCTCTTCCCAGCGGATTCCCAGCCGGTAGTACTCCTCGAACAGCCGCGAATGGCCCTCGCCGCCCAGGCTGTCGGCGTAGGGCTGGTCGATCACGTAAGCGCCGTCGTACTTCTCGAACCCCGGCTTCGGATCGAAATATTCCCGGTACTTTTCGTAGACCCAGCCCAGGGAGGGCCGCCAGTTCCCGGGCTGGACCGTGATCAACAGGCCGGTGGTCGCCTGGCGGTTGTCCCGCAGTCCCAGGTACTCGCTGATCACCTGCAGGTAAGGCCGTTCCTGGAGCGAATAGTTGCGGCTGTTCCAGTGGAAATCCTGCGTCACGCCGATATTGTTGCGGTAGCGGATCCTGACCGCCGGGATTTCGAACGGGTTGACCAGGCAGAGCGCGTTCTTCTGGTTTCCCTTGTAGAACACCATCATGGGGATTACGGTGCGCCAGTCGGTGTTGCCCACCGGCCCGCCGTCCACTATCCCGAAATTCACCTGGAACGGTTCCCAGGGATTGGACGCAAAGGGCGCCTCGGCGATCGGCGCCCAGGCTGTATAGCCCCAGGTGGGCAGAGGCAAGAGCTGCACGATCCTGACCGACCGGTCAGGGCCGGAGAGCTTTTTCGCTCGCACTTCCCAGCGGGCGTGATCGGCGAACATCTCGATCCGTTCCAGCACGGTGAATTCGGCATCCGGGAAAGTCTTTTCGAACGAACAGACCACGCTTTCGGCAGTGTTTTCGGTTTGGAAATTTATCACCTCGCACTTACCGGCCAGGTCGGAAAAAGTCTTTTGCCGCAGCTCGTCCACGATCATCACTCCGCCGATCCTTTCTCCCACCGGCACGTCTCTCGCCGGCCAGACCGCATCCGCGAGCTGATGGCAGTAATCGACACTGTCTTCGGTGTCCACCAGCCGGCGGATCGTGCCATCGCTGACTGACACCGCCAGCTCGAGCGCCGCGTTTTTCAGCACCTGCAGGTCGCCCTCCCGGCTGGTCGAAACCTGGGCGCGGATTAAATCGCAAAACGTCGATCCGACGAATAGGAGGACTGTCAGGCTCCTGGCAAAAACGACGCTCCTGATTCCCATGAAGCATACTCCCATGATGAATTGTAAACCAGATGTGGAAAAAATCGCAGGAATGAAATAAATTTATCAGAGAACGGCAGGATTCGCCATGATCCGGCAGACCCTTGCCAATAATTATTTTGAAAAATTGTTGTGTCAACGATTAAAAGTGGTTATATTAGATTCTAATATGAGAATGATAATCATTCTATTCCTCTCAAGGAGTCCCGAAAATGAATTTTTACACAGGTTTGCTTTCAGCGTCGCTGCTAGCCCTGGCGGCCTGCTCCGCCTCTGAAAAGCCACCGCAAGCGGAAGAAAGCGGAAAACCGGAGTCGAAGCCGCTGGTGGTCGCCACAACCACCATCATTGCCGACATCGCCCGGAACCTGGTCGACGACCGCATGGAAGTGGTCAGTATCATGAAGCCGGGCGAAGACCCGCACATCTACGATCCCCGGCCCGATGACGCCCGGACGATCGGCCGCGGCAAAGTCGTGCTCATTAACGGCCTGCACCTCGAAGGCACCCTGCACGACATAATCCACAACAACGTGGCCGGGGGAGCGGTTCTCTGCGCCCTGGGCGAGGACCCGAGGATCAAGCCGATCGAGAGCCAGGTTTTCAAGGGCGCTCCAGACCCGCATTGCTGGTTCAACATCCTGCACGTCAAGGTCTTCGTCGACCGGGCGATGGGTGCGCTCATCGAGGCAGACCCGGCCGGTGAAGCCTTCTACCGGGAGAACGCACGGCGATATTATGAAAAGCTCGACTCCCTGGACGCCTATACCCGGCAGGTGCTCGGCTCAATCACCGCCGAAAGACGGATCCTGGTAACGGCGCACGACGCCTTCCATTATTTCGGGATCGAGTACGGGATCGAGGTGATAGCCGTGATCGGGATCAGCACCGATCAGGAACCCCGGCCCCAGGACGTGGAAAACCTGGTTGCGCTGATCCAGGCGCACAGCGTGCCGGCGGTGTTCATCGAAACCAGCGTTTCGCCGAGTCTGAACAACCTGGTCCGCAAGGTGAGCGAGAAGACCGGAGCCAGGATCGGTGGCACGCTTTTCAGCGATAGCCTGGACGAGCCGGACAGGCCGACCGGCACCTATCTCGGTATGTTCCGCCACAATGTCGAAACGATAGCCAATGCCCTGCGGTAAAGGAAACGTCAAATGATAGAAAATTCCCTGGAAGTGAAAAATCTCACCGTATCCTACGGCGGCAAAACCGTGCTGCGTAACGTCACTTTCTCCCTGCCCCGCGGTGTGAGCGTGAGTATCGTCGGCCCCAACGGCGCCGGCAAAAGCACTCTGTTGCAGGCTTGTCTGGGACTGATCGAGCGGGATACGGGTGAGGTGCGGGTGCTTGGGGAGCCTTTTGAACCCAGACGCGGCATCCTGGCTTACATTCCGCAGAAGGAGCAGATCGACTGGGACTTTCCGGTGCGTGTGCAGGACGTAGTGCTCATGGGCCGCAGCGCCGGACTCGGCTGGTTCGGCAGGCCCGGCCGGGACGACCGGCGGGTGGCCCTGGAGGCCCTGCGCCAGACCGGAATGGCCGAATACGCCGGCCGGCACATCCGTCAGCTATCAGGCGGGCAGCAGCAGCGGGTTTTCATTGCCCGCGCCCTGGCCCAGGGTGCTGCCGTACTGATTATGGATGAACCGTTTGCCGGAGTGGACGCCGCCACTGAAAACACGATCCTCGAGCTGATGGACCGTTTCACGTCTGAAGGCAAGACCGTGGTGATGGTCAACCACGACCTCGGCATACTCCACCGTTTTGACTGGATCGTCATGCTCAACGGCACCCTGATCGCCGCCGGCCCCACCGCTGAAACGTTCGGCGAGCACAACCGTCAGTTGACTTTCGGCCCGACTCTGAACGAAATCGCCAGCGCCGAACAGATAATCGAGAAGGGAGTGGCCAGATGATTGAGGCTCTGAAAACCGTGGCCAGCGGTTACCTTCTGGAGCTGACCGCGAGCATCCTGGTGGGCGCAGCCTGCGGGATAATCGGCTGTTTCGTAATCCTGCGCGGCATGGCCCTGGTGGGCGATGCGATCAGCCATGCGGTCCTGCCGGGAGTGGTGCTCGCTTTCATGCTGGCGGGGACGGGTCCCCTGTCGATGTTCTGCGGAGCGATGGCCGCGGGCGTGCTGACTTCGGTCCTGATCAACGTCATCCAGAACAACAGCCGGATCAAGGGAGACTCGGCAATCGGCCTGGTATTCACCATGTTTTTCGCCGTGGGCGTAATTCTGATCAGCGCTCTGCCACGCGGCACCCATTTCGACCTCAAGTGCTTCCTTTTCGGCAACCCGCTGGCCGTGGGCGAGTCGGACCTCTGGATGATGGTGATCGTCGCCTCGATGGTAGTGGGCGCAATCATTTTGTGCTACTATCCGCTGCGCACGGCGAGTTTCGATCCGATCATGGCCGCCGCTATCGGCATCCGTCCCAAGGTGGTGCATTATCTGATCATGATTCTGCTTGCGGCAACGGTGGTGGCGAGTCTTCAGGCGGTGGGAATCATCATGGTGGTGGCGATGATTATCGCTCCCGGGGCCACCGCCTACCAATGGACCGACCGGCTGGGCGTGATGCTCCTGCTGGCGGCTCTGGTCGGAACGGTAAGCGCAGGGATCGGCTTCGTGGTCAGCTTCTGGCAGAATTGGCCCACCGGACCGGCCATGACCGTAGTGGCTGGTGCGCTGTTTATCTTATCAATGTTTTTTTCTCACAGGTATGGAGTCCTGGCCGGCTACCTCAAGCGCCGGCGCAACGTGCGGCACATTGCAGTCGAGGATTTCCTCAAGTCGCTGGTGCGCCTGCCCAATCGCCAGGCCGACCTCAACCAGATAGTACTGTCTACCGGGCTGAAACCGGATAAAGTGCGTTCGCTGGCCCGCTCCCTGGCGGGCAAAGGGTATGTGGAGAGTTCCGCCAGCGATACCTTCAGGCTGACTCTCAGGGGCGAGGAAACAGCCCTGGGCATCCTGCGCACGCACCGTCTTTGGGAAGTCCTTCTCTCCAATGCCGGTATCGACAAGGGGCAGATCCATCCCCTTGCCGAACGGCTGGAGCACGCTCACGAGCTGGCGGACCAGATCGACCTCAAGCTCGGTTCGCCGGCTACCGACCCGCATGGACGGGAAATTCCGCCAAAGGAATGAAACGGTTACGGCTTGGCATTGTCCGGTTGGAAAATTGCAGGTCTGCTTAACAAATGCATTTATTCCTGCATTTTCAGGCCGCAAGATAACCAATGCCGGTTCCGGGCTTGTTTGGAGTCTGCGCACCGTGGATCGTTTGCTACCGCAAAGTGGACAGGCGGCTTTGAAACCCACCCCGACGAGCGTGCGTATCGTGAATTGTCTCCCAACTTGCGACGAGTTTTAAAGGATGGAAATACAATTGCAGTGGAATGCCGGCAAAATCACATCAGCCCCAGCTTCGCCAGGCCGCTCCAGACCAGGAACGACCCGATCAGTATCAGCACGGTTCCGGCCGCCGTGGGCAGTAACTCCACTATCTTCCGGCCCAGCCGGCGTAAGCCCGCCGGCAGACGGTCCGTTGGAGGCTCCCCGCCTTCTTCCCTTCCCTTTCCCATCAGTTTGCGGAAGTAGATCGTAGCCAGGCCCACCCCGGTGAGCACCAGGGCCAGGCCCAGGCTCATGATCACAATCAGCGCCACGCCCAGGCCGGGCCTGCCGAAACCGAGGGCCAGGAAATAAACCCAGATCGCTCCGGGGCAGGGAGCCAGTCCACCGGCGAAACCGAGCCAGACTATGCTGCGCATTCCTCCCCCTTCCCGGGGTGGAAGTTCGTGCTGTTGACCGTGGTCGTGACTGTGGTCATGGTCGTGATCGTGCGGATGGCCGTGGTCCGAGCCATGTGAATGTTGGTCCCTTCCGTGCAGGCGCTGGATGCCCAGGAACAGCACGATCAGCCCGGAAACGGCGCCCAGCACGGCCTGGGCCTGCAGGCTGAGCCCGCCTCCCCAGGCGAGCTTGGTGATTATCGCCAGTACCAGGATACTGCCGGTGTGAGTGGCGGTGACCACCGCCGCCAGCACCACCGCGTGCGGCCAGCTGTGGCGGCTTCCCACCAGATAGGCGGCGGTGAGGGTCTTGGCGTGGCCCGGAGCCAGAGCGTGCACCGCGCCGTAGATGAAAGCGGCCAGCAGGACCAGCCACAGGCCGGAGCCGCCATTTTGGCCTTCCAGGTAATCCTGCACCAGGGAACGCAGGGTGCGGTCTCCCCTTTCTTCCAGCGACTGCTTACCGGCTCCCCCACTCCCCGGGCCGGCCGGCTGCACGGTGCTCGAGGTCAGGGTGGGATAGCTGAAGGCTTGGGCGAACCTGACAATCCGCCAGATCGCCTCGCCGGCCGCGACCGCCGAATCCACTTCGGCCCGGCTGCGCCTTCTGAAATTGAACGACAGGCTCTCCAGGTCCTCGGCATCGTACCTGGCGGTGGTGTCGGCCAGGCTGGCCGAGGTCACCTCGAAGTCGCGGGAGGCGATCAGGGCGAAGACTATCTTGCCCGGATGCGGCCAGATATCGGCTCCCCGCGCCCGGAAGCCCGCCTCGACCGGCCGCGTCGCCCGGGTGTCGACCGCCGAGCTCAGCTCCAGGGTGAGGTCGCTGTGCTGCGGCACGATTCGGTTGGTGCCGTAGAGGTCGAGCAGGGGCTCCTTGACCGGCTTCAGTACCAACCGGCGGCCGTCCAGCGCCAGGGCAATTTCGCCGAGTTTACGGTCCTGGAAGCCGCGGGCGTACCCGGCAGCCTCGGTTTCGCTGATCACGTCGTCGGCATCGCGGTCCATCGCCAGCCGCTCGCTGAGCGAGGGGAACTCCTTGAAGCTGTATAGGGCCCGCAGGTCGATGAACTTATCGCCGATCCGCACCTCGAACACCCGGTCGGCATCGTACATGTTGAGCATGTGCGCGGCCAGCGGACAGGAAGCGGCAAGCAGGAGCCCGAACGCTGTGAGAGAGGTGAGTTTCATGGACTGTCGGACGGAACTATTGGCAGGGGAAGCGCATGGCGACGGCCGGCCAGAAGAGCTTCGAGTTCTTTTTTCGAGGTAGCCAGCCTTTGCAGTACCTCACTGCCGGTGATTGTCTCGGCGGAAGCCTCCAGCCGGGCAAGGATGT
>JAZDIG010000410.1:0-8626 GCA_043805105.1 Candidatus Glassiibacteriota bacterium
GCAGGGAGGTCAGGGGCGGGACGAGGATGTCGATGTAGTCGGTGCCGAGCGTTTTCAGGCAACTGTCGATCGCCTCGGGCCGCTCCTTGATCGCCAGCACCACTTTTTGCCGCAAGCCCTTGTCCCTGAAAGCCTTGCCGAAAGCCTCGAGGCTGCGGCCATTGGTGTAGCCCGGCGCAGTGTGAATGAAGTTGATCCCCTGGTCGATGACTTTCACCAGCAGTGATGGTTCGGTGACCAGGACGCCGCCGAGGCTGATCCTGGTGACTTTGAGCCCGGTGCGGCCGAGTACGCTGGCCGGCAGGCCGTTGATCGTAACGTCCTGGGCCGCACGCACCAGGCTCGCACCCACGGCCGGCAGGGCCGCCGCCGCTGCCGCAGTCCTGATAAATTCCCTGCGCGATAACATCTTCATCCTCGCTCCTCCTGTCCGTTAACCGTCCGATAGTTTAGCCAGTCCGTCGCGGAACCGTTCGATCCGAAACAAGTCTTCAAAAGATGCTTGAGGCGGGAGTGTTTAAAGTTACATTATTTTAGCAGATTGACAACTATTTTTCACCAGCCGGCGTCGCCTTAGTTTAAACACCGGTCCGCCGGTTTTTTCTTCCCAGCGGAGAGCCAGTCGTCTAAATTACTTTCAGGCAGTCAACCTCCAATCTTGCCACCGTATCCCCCGAGGCCGTCATGCTGCTTACCGAGATCCTGTCCGGCAAAGCCGGGATTGGCTTATTCGCCCTGATATTCATACTGACGGCGAGCCTGGCCGCGCTTTCCTGCGGGCCCGCTCCCGAGCGCAGTTATGCCTACCTGGGCGAACACCCGGCCTACAATCCAATGCAGATTCACCCCGGCCCGGCAGACGGCGACACCGTGCAGAACGACCCGCCGGGTTTCAACTGGCAGCCTGAGGACCAGGCTGTCGGGTTTATCCTCGAACTTTCGCGGGAGGACAATTTCCCGGCCAGCGAAAACCTGCTCGACCGGGCCCACGACGGCGGCGATTTCGTCCCGGTTTCGTTGTCCGATGAGCCGCTGGTGGCAGGCGGCGGCGACAACTGGCTGGTGGCCCGTCTGCCGATCTGCCTCTACCATCCCTCGTTCGGTCTCGGCCCGGGACGCTGGTACTGGCGCTGGCGCAACGTGTTCGCCGACCATTCGATATCCCCGCCCAGTTTTGCGCGGGAGTTCATTGTGGCTGAAGGCGCGGTGGCCTACCCTGTGCCGACTGTGCGGGAGCTTCTTTCGCGGATACCATCCAGCCACCCGCGGCTGTTCATCCGTCCGGAACAGCTCGACAGTCTCAGACAGCTGGCGGTCAATTCCGCTCCCCATCAGAAGCTGTTCGGCCGCATCCGGGCCTATGCCGACACCCTGCTCGGACTGCCGATCATGCAGGAGCCGCCGCCTTTTCCCGAGGGCCAGGGATTCCGCTACCCTCTTTGGCGCAAGTACTATGACCAGGCGCGCCAGATGGGCCAGGTCCTCGACTTCCTCGGCTTCTGCTACCTGATCACCGGCGACACGAAGTACAGCGACCGGGTGCGGGAATGGTTCAAGGCGGAGGAGTCCTGGGACCTGAGCGGCACCACCAGCATGAGCTACGACGACGAAGTGGCCATGCCGATCCTGCTCTGCACGGCCCGCGCCTATGACTGGATCTACGGCACGCTTACCGACCAGGAACGCCAGGCGGTCCGCGACATGCTGAAAGTGCGCGGAGAACAGGCTTACGTACGCTGGTGGGAGCCGGCGGGCCCCTATCATCGTCAGCCCTACGCCAGCCATCAGACCCGGCTGGTGAATTACATGAGCCAGGTGGGCACGGTGTTCTATGGGGAACTGCCCGAGGCCCAGAAGTGGCTGTCCTACGTCCTGCCGGTGGCCACCAGCTTCTACCCGGCCTGGGGCGGCCGCGACGGCGGCTATTCGGAAGGCCCAAACTACTGGCGGATGTATTTCAACTACATGCTGCAGAGCGCGTTCTGTATCGAGCGGGCGATGGGGCTGGACGTCCTGCGCACGCCGTTTTACCGCAACGACGGCTGGTACAAGATTTACGGCGACCCCTACTTCGCGGTGCAGCGGCCTTTCGCCGACACCGGGATCGGCGCCTACTGGCCGGCGGACAAAATCAACCTCTACCGGCTGGCCTCGGTGTTCCACAACCCCTATTTCCGCTGGCGGGCCGACCTGGCCGAACCGCGGGCCGGGCTGCCGGTGAACGAGACCGTGGTGCCGACCGGGGTAATGAGCTTTTTCTGGCTGGACGAGGGGCCGGAGGCGCCCAAGCCCAGGCCGCCGGCGGACCTGCCCCGCTCGAAAGTCTTCCGCGACATCGGCCTGGCGGCTTTCCACGAAGACCCCTCGAACCCGGATGAAACCTATCTCCTGTTCAAGAGCTCGCCCTACGGCGCCTGGAGCCACATCTACGCCGACCAGAACAGCTTCTACGTGCAGGCGTTCGGCGAGGCGCTGGCGATCCAGAGCGGCTACTACCCGCACTACGGCCATCCCCATCACCAGAGCTGGACCTGGCAGACCCGCGCACACAATTCGATCCTGGTGGACGGCCAGGGCCAGAAGCCGCGCGACCGCACCTCCCGGGGCCGTATTTTCGACTGGTCGTTCGGGGACGGCAGCCCGGGCAGCCTGGACTACGCGGCGGGTGACGCCACCGAAGCATACCCGGGAGTGCTCGACCGCTTCGTGCGCCGGGTCTACTACCAGCGGCCGCACGACTTCCTGATCGTGGACGACATCCGGGCGCTCGCCCCCTCCCGCTTCGACTGGCTGCTGCACTCGCTGGAGAAGATGGAGATTGACGAAAAGAGCCGCACGGTGACTATCAAGCGCGGCAAGGCCAGGCTGGCCGCCACTTTCCTGTCTCCGGCCGGCCTGGTGTTCAGCCAGAACGACAAGTTCACCGATGATCCCGGTGAAAGCTACGACCAGCCCGGCTATTTCTACCCGGACCAGTGGCACCTGACCGTGTCCACCACTGTAAAGAGTAAGAGCGCGGTGTTCGCGGTCAAGATGAGGGTCTGGCGGGAGGAGTGAGGGACCTGCCGGAGGAGACAACGGAGAGCCTGTTTCCCGATGCTGACTGCGTAAATCGTATATTCCAGCAGGCAGCGGCTCAATATCAGACGGTGCTTGTCCAATCAGCCTGGGAAGTGTGTTTAATTAACCTCGCTTGCAAGGAAAAAAATGATTTGCAGGGGCGACGCATGCGTTGCCCCTACAGTAACGCATTGCGCTATAGATAATTACATATCTCCTTACGGCAATGTCTCTCTATTGATTTTCAATTATTTTAGATTACGGTAGGTTTTTTCAACGTGCTTTGAAAACATCCGGTTTAAGAGAACAAAAGGGAGGATATTATCAGTAATAAGCTGACACGCCGCGATTTTCTGAAGAACGCGGGTTTAGGATTGACCGCACTGGCCGCCTCAGCCGGGAGCCTGAAGGCGAACCAATCTTCAGGGCAACGGCCGAACATAATCCTGTGCATGGCGGATGACTGGGGCTGGCCTTATTCTCCGCTTTACGGGGACAGGGTCGTAAAAACGCCCACCTTCGACAGAATCGCCTCCAACGGCATTCTCTTCAGGAACGCCTTCGTGACGGTCCCTTCCTGCACGCCGTCGAGAAACTCCATCCTTACCGGCCAGTACCCCTGGCGTCTGGGAACCGGGGCGAACCTCTGGAGCCAATTCCCGGAAGGGCCGGAGACCTATCCGAATATACTCGAGGACAACGGCTATTTCACCGGCTCCTACCGCAAGGCATTCGGACCCGGCAATGACCGATCCAGGCCCGTGGCCGGAGAGGCTTTCCCAAGCGCGAGGGATTTTTTCCAGGACCGGCCCCAAAATAAGCCGTTCTGTTTCTGGTTCGGCTCGAGCGATCCCCATCGCCCCTACGAATGGCAGGCTGGGATCAAGAGCGGCATGAGGCTCGAGGACGTGCAGGTGCCCCCCTGTTTACCCGATTCGCGGGAAATCCGCACCGACATTTGCGATTACTATTGGGAAATACAACGGTTCGATTTCGAAGTGGGCCAGGCCCTCAAGATTGTGGAAGAAATGGGTGAACTGGATAATACGTTAGTCGTAATGACCGGTGACAACGGCTGGCCGTTTCCGCGCGGCAAGAGCAATCTCTATGATCTGGGCGTGCACGTCCCCTTGGCTGTCCAATGGGGCGACAGGATAAAGAAGGGCCGGGTGGTCGATGATTTTGTCAGCCTGGCCGACCTCGCCCCGACATTTCTCGAATCAGCAGGTCTCCGGCCTCTGGAGGCAATGACAAGCCGCAGCCTGGTGAGCGTTTTCGAGTCGGACAAATCGGGAACGGTGGACCCGGGCCGCGATCACGTACTGACCGGCAAGGAGCGCCACACACCGGCTCAGGCGGACCACATGGGCGGCACACCCATGCGCGCTCTCCGAAACAGAAACTATCTGTACATTCATAATTTCCGGCCGGACCGCTGGCCCGCCGGGGACCCCCGGACCAGCATGCGGGGACCGGGGCTGAGCGATATCGACGACAGTCCGACAAAGAAATACATTGTCGATCACAAGAACGATCCGGAAGCGGGGAAATATTACGAGCTTTGCAGCGGAAAGCGGCCCGCCGATGAACTCTACGATTTAAGCAAAGACCCTCATCAGCTGACCAATATTGCAGGCAATCCTGAATACGAGGAAGTACTGAAAAAACTGAAAGATCAGCTGATGAAGGAATTAAGAGAAACAGAAGATCCCAGGGTGTTGGGCAAAGGCGAACTTTTTGACTCATATCCATACCTCGGCGATGTGAAAAAAGAATCGAAATGAGGTGCAGAAGTATTGCCTGCAGAATGCGAACTGCGAATTTCAATGAAAAAGCAGACACACCCCTGAATCCCCTCTTGATAGAGGGGACTTTTTTGGTATAAGTTCTTATTAATTAAAGAAATCCCCCTGTGCCCCTTTTTTGAACGGGGGAATTTTTACATGGGCGGTTCGCGAACGGCCCGTATAGGCAAATTGCCCAGGTTCATCGTAGCGGGGCGGACCTTGTGTCCGCCCGTTTTTCAAAATTTACAGGTTCACCGTTGGGCTGACAGGCGGTCGAGCGCGGGGCCGGGCGGCGCCAGTCCACTGTCGAGAGGGGCGGCCGCTGTAGGGGCGCCCCGATTTTATCGGGGCTGCGCCCTGTATTGTGAGGGGTTCACCCTCTCAGGCGGGATGCGTAAGGCAAGGCAATATGATTCGATTCGTCACTCGCGATTGGGACCGGGCTTTTTCTTCAGCAGGCCCCGCAACAGGCCCTTGAGCTGGTCCTGGGGTTTGGGTTTGGCCTGCGAGGTGTCTGCCGCGGTGCTGTCTGCGGATGCGCTGTCGGGCCGGCTGTCGCCGTCGGGCAGGAGCCGGTCGATCAGCTTGTCGAACTGACTGCCGATTTTGGCCTGCAGGCGCTTTTTCAGGGGGCCGGTGTCCCATTTGAGCGAGGGATCGGAGGTGGTACCGCCAAGCAGGAAATTCAGCTCCAGCCGGTTTTCACTGCCGGTGAAAAGGCTGGCGATTTCGCCGGGAAGCTTTTTGCGGTATTTCCGGGTGAGATTTTCGTTGAGCAGCAGGGCCAGCGAATAGTCCAGGCTGCCATCGAAGCCCACCGCACCCCCGGCTCTCAGCGTGCCCACATCGGTTTCCAGGCCCAGGTCCCGCCCGGTCACTTTCTGATCCCGGATGTCGAACATCCCCACCCAGCGTTCGATTCTCAGGCTGTCCAATTCAGTGATACCGGTGAAGCTTGCCAGTTTGTCGAGCACGGGCCAGCCCTGGAGGCGGCCGTCAGCGAGCGTGAAAGCGGCGGTGCCTTCGAGGTTTTTCAGCGGTTCCCCGGCGGTCGCTTTATTGACCAGATGAATCCGGGTGGCAACACTGCCGGAAAGGTACCGGCCGATGCTGCTGAACGGCGACACCAGTTCAGCGGCGTGGAAGCCGGTGCCATCGAGGTCGAACTGGTAGGCGGACAGACCCGGCCCGGAGAGGGTGAAGCCGCCTCGGCCCTCCAGCGTGCCGGAATAAAGCCCGGCTGAAATCTTGTCGAGCGTAAACAGGCTGTCTATTACGGTAAAGCCGAGGTTGACCCGGTCGAGAGAGATTGCCGACGAAACGATCAGCCGTTCGGCGGAAAGCGTTCCCAGGCCCCGGCCCGGATGGAGCCGAAGCCGGGTGGTGTCCGGGCTGGGAGCGGGAGCGGCACCGGATTCGCCGGGAGAAGTGAAGCCGGGGCCGAAAAAGTCCTCCAGCGCCAGCCGGGGACTGGTGACCTGGAGGTCCCAGTAAGCCGGTTTTGCGGTCTTTTCATCTGCAAACAGGGCGGGATAGTTCTTCACTCGCAGGTCGGCTTTGAGTGTGGACTTGCCGGCGGCCAGCTCCAGGCTGCCGCGGTTCAGGTCATCCCCGGCCAGGAAAAGTTCGGCCCGGGGCACTTCGAGCGGGAGGGGCCGTCCGGGCGAATCCCAGAGCGCGGATTCGAGCGAGACGGCAGTGCCGTTGTTGTCGATCTCCACCCGGGCCAGCTTCGCCTCCAGCCGGCCGGCCCCCCCGGTCAGATCAAGCGAAAGATTTTCTCCCCGGACTTCGATCCGATAGGCGGCATCCCCGGTTTCCCCCGCCGGGCCGCTGACCTGGAGGTCGATTTTCACACTTCCTCCGGCCCGGTCGACCGCGGCCTTGCCATCGGCGGCGAAGAGCGGGGTGAGATCATCCAGGCGGCCGGCGCCGCCGGAGAGGTTCAGCCGGTAGGAAAAGTCCTGGCCGCCGATTCCGCTCAGGCCGGCATCGCCGGTCAGGGCGACCCCGGCCGCTCCCACCTGCACCCGGCCCAGGACGACGTTTTCCCAGCGGCCCTCCACCCGGCCCGCGAATTTCAGCGTGAGGGGGAACAGGCGGCCGAGGCGCAACAGATATTCGGAGCTCGAATCGCGGATTCCCCCCAGAGTGACCTCCCCTTCCAGAGGCAGTGGACCGGAGACCGCAGGGTCGATCCGGAAACCGGCCCCGGCCGGGCCGGCACTCAGGCGAAGGCCGGTCTTACGGTCAGCGTAATGCAGCAGGCAGTCTTCCAGACGCGCCCGGTGGAGCACCAGGCTGAAACCCTCACCCGGCTTTTCCTCCGGCTGCGGCCCGGCCGGCTTTTTTTCCTCGAACAGGCTGGCCAAGTTGAGCCGGCCGTCCTCGTGCCTGACCACCCAGACTTCCGCACCGGAGACGGTAAAACCGACCACCTCGAGACGCTTTTTCAATAAAGGCAGAAGTTTCACACCGAGGTAGATGTGGCGGGCGTTCAGGAGATACGGCGCCTGCTCATCCTGCCGGGCTTCGACCGCCACATCGGCGAGGTCGAGAGCGAAGCCGCGCCAGATGGAGACCTTCAGTCCGGCGATGGTGCAGTTGCGGCCGAGGCTCGCGCTCAGGCGTTTCTCGGCGATCTGGCGGAAGCGTTCGGCCGGGAAGAAAAACCTGAGCCAGAGAGCGGCGGCCAGGACGACCACGGCGAGCGCGGTCAGGGCGGCGGCGGTATATTTCACCCATCTGTTTTTCATTTCGTCTCGACCTCAATGTAAAATAAGCCTGCGGCAGCCGGAAGGGAACCGGTAGCGAGTGGGCCGGTCCCCAGACAGCCTATTTCTGCTTACCGATTTCCTCGAGCAGCCTTTCCGCCCGTTCGTGGAAATCCTGGTAGTCGTCCAGCTCGAGAACCTGCTGCAGGCACTGCCGGGCTCGGCCGTAGTCTCTCCGGCCGATAAGAATTTCGCCCTTGGCCAGCCACGACCCCGGCACGACCCAGTCCGGGAAAACATCCCGGCCGGCGATCACGTAATCGAACCGGGCCAGGGCCTGGTCGGTCTTTCCGGACATGCGGTAGCAGACTCCCAGCCGGTAGGCCATGGAAAATTCGGAAAACAACTGGTTCCGGTAGTAAGGGGCATTCGCCCCGATCCGTTTCGCCACCGACTCGAAGATTGGCGCCGCCTGGTCGTATTTGAGCCGGCGCAGCAGGATGTCTCCATAGCGCCAATGCACCAGCGGGTTGTCCGGGAAGCGGGCGTAAAGTTTGCGGGCCAGGTCCTCCACGTAGTCGTCCGGCTGTTCGATGATGGAATAGATGTTCATGAGCATCACTCCGGCTGCCTCCTGCGAGTAGAGGCCTCGTTCGGCGGCCAGGCGGATATTGGCCAGTCCCTGTTCCCGGTCGCTCTCGAAGCCGTAGGCCTCGGCCAACAGTTGAATCGGCTTGGGCAGGATTGCAATAAAGTACTGGTACATGCCTTTGCCGAAATAGCTGTCGTAATAGCGGGGGTCCATTACCAGGGTCCGGCCGATGTAGTTCCAGGCCTGCTTGGCCAGGGGCGCCATCACCAGGTACTTGTGGTCGATCAGCGCCAGCAGGGCTTCCTGGCCGTAGATCGCTCCCAGGTACAAGAGACCCTCGAACTCGCTCTCCTGCCTTTTCGAAGCCCTTTCAGCCACCCGGCGGCAATCCTTGATCGACCGTTCGAACTCGTTGCGCAGCGGCCCGAGATCGGTGTCCCGGGGCCTGAGGAAGATCCGCCAGGATAAGCTGG
>JAZDIG010000411.1:0-2546 GCA_043805105.1 Candidatus Glassiibacteriota bacterium
GCGGACCTGATCTGGGAGTCCCTGGTGGCCCTGCTCACCGGCAAGGCAGCCGATCTGCCCTACGAATTGATCAAGTACGACTGACCCGGAGAAGACGAGCGATGAGCGAATTCGTCACCCGTATAAGGGAAAAAAAGCTGAAGAAAGTCGTCATCGACCCGGTGACCCGCGTCGAGGGTCACGGCAAGGTGACCATCATCCTGGACGATGAAAACCACGTGGAGCGCACGCGGTTCCACATCGTCGAGTTCCGCGGCTTCGAAAGGTTCGTGCAGGGCAGGCCCTTCTGGGAAGCCCCGGTAGTGGTGCAGAGGCTCTGCGGAATCTGCCCGGTGAGTCACCACCTGGCCGCCGCCAAAGCCATGGACGTGGTGGTGGGCGTGCCCCCGGACAAATTGTCCTCCAGCGCGGAAAAACTGCGCCGGCTGATGCACTACGGCCAGATGCTCCAGTCGCACGCCCTGCATTTTTTCTACCTCTGTTCGCCGGACCTGCTGTTCGGTTTCGATTCGAATGTGATGAAGCGTAACGTTCTGGCGGTGGCGGCCGAACATCCGGACCTGGCCAGGCAGGGCATCCTGCTGCGCAAGTACGGTCAGGAGCTGATCAAAGCCACGGCCGGCAAGAAGATTCACGGCACGGGCGCCATCCCGGGCGGAGTCAACCGGCACCTGACTGTGCAGGAGCGCCGCGAGTTCCAGGCTCAAATCGACCAGATGATCGAATGGAGCGTGGGAGCGGTGGAGCTGGTGAAGAAGGTGCACGGCCAGAACCCGCAGTTTTTCGACACTTTCGGCTCCTTCGATTCCAACCACCTGAGCCTGGTGCGCGCCGACGGCGCGCTGGATTTCTACCACGGCCGACTGCGGGCCGTGGACAGCCAGGGCAATCGCATCTTCGACGGCGTAGACTACCAGGATTACCTCGAATACATCGCCGAAGAAGTGCGCACCTGGAGCTATATGAAGTTCCCGTTCATCATCAGCCTGGGCAAAAAAATGGGCTGGTACCGGGTGGGGCCGCTGGCCCGGCTCAACACCTGCGATTTCATCCCCAGTCCGCTGGCGCAGAAACAATTCGAGGTCTTCCGGAATTACACCGATGGCCGGCCGAACAACTGCACCCTGCACTATCACTGGGCGCGGATGATCGAGATGCTGCACGCCGCGGAGGTGATAAAGGAGCTACTGGCCGATGACGACCTTTCCACCGGCGAGCTGGTGCGCCGGGGCGAAAGGCAGCCCGCGGGCGTGGGACTGATCGAGGCGCCGCGCGGCACCCTGTTCCATCATTACCGGGTCAATGGGAACGACCAGATCACGATGTGCAACCTGATCGTCTCCACCACCCACAACAACCAGCCGATGAACGTGGCGGTGCACGAGGTGGCGGCGAAGTACCTGGAGGGCTGCGAAGTCACCGATGGTCTGTTGAACCACATCGAAGCAGCGATCCGGGCCTACGATCCGTGTCTGAGCTGCGCCACCCACGCCCTGGGGAAAATGCCCCTGGCCGTGGAAATCGAAGACCGCCGGGGCAGCTTGATCGCCCGCAGAATCAGGGACTCCCGGTCGTGAGCTGCCGAACCCTGATATTAGGCTTCGGCAACCCGGGCCGCTGCGACGACGGCATCGGCCCGGCCCTGGCCGAGCAAGCCGAAAAGTGGGGCCTGGCCGGGGTGGAAGTGACGGTGGATTACCAGCTCAACATCGAACACGCCGCCGAGGTGGCTGGTGCTGAACTGGTGATCTTCATCGATGCGAGCCTGACCGCCGCCGCCCCGTTCAGCTTCCAGCGGCTCGAACCCCGGCTGAAGAACGATTTCACCACGCATGCCATGCTGCCGGAAACGGTGCTGGAGACGTGCAGGAAAATCTACGGCGTGCTCCCGCCCGCCTACGTCCTGGCGGTGCGCGGCGAACGGTTCGAGCTGGGCGAGGGCCTCAGCCCCCGGGCCAGGGAATACCTGGATGAAGCGGAAAAACTCCTCAAAATGAGTCTTTCGGCCGACGACCGCAGGGCCGCTTGCCTGCGGGCCGCCGGAACCATATGATTTCGAGATTTTCGGATTCGGCTTCGTATTATTTCCGGTTTAACGCAGCTCATTAATCTACGGTTATAGAAAATAATATGAATAATGGCTTTTTTTTAATAGATTTGAAGCGATCCGCAGCAAATCAGAATAATTAATAAAAGGAGGACCTGCCTTTAGATCAGAAATGAATTCGCTCGTAAAATTACAAATCAGCTCAATCCTGGAATATCAACCGGACAGTCCTGAGGATTGACCCTGACCGCCCATTGCGAGGGACCCCTCGGAAATAGCACTTCTACACCTCTATTCATAAGGATTCTGAACCAGATCGAATTTACTTTAGCGAGTGAAACCTAACAAACCATAAGCTAAGGATGGAGAAATGGACCAGGCTCTTTTACTAATTCTGGTATTCGCTATTAGCATCATTGGCTTATTGACCGCATACTGGCTGGCCAGATGGGTCTTGAAAAAGGATGTCGGCAGCGAAGCGATGCAGCGTATTTCCAAT
>JAZDIG010000412.1:0-11961 GCA_043805105.1 Candidatus Glassiibacteriota bacterium
GTTTCATTGGGGTGCAGCAGCTCGTTGTCCGGGTGGCTGTAGGTATGGTTGAGCACTTCGTGCCCGGCCTCGACCAGGCGCCGGTGTTCGGCGGGGAACCGGCGGACGAGAATTCCGATCACGGCGAACGCGGCGGTGATACCGGCCGAGGCGAGCCGGTCGCACAGAGCCGGCAGAGACTCTACGTCTTCCGGGTAGTCGACGTCGAACGAGAGGGTCAGCCGGCCGCAGGCGGATGGACTTTCGCCTGTCAGCCGTCCTTGTGCTTCGTACAGCCAGCGGGTGTAGAACCTGCCTCCCGCGGCGTAAACCAGGGCGGTACTAAGCGGTCCGGGGTTGGCTCCGGCCAGATTTAGAATTTTCTCCTTCCAGGACAAACTCGACTATCCTCTCTCCGGCCCGGCCGTCGCCGAACGGATTGCCCCACCCCCCCTGACGGCCGATCATCCGGGCCGCTCCCTCGACAATTGCCTCCGGCTCCACTCCGGTGACCAGATTAGCGCCCACTGCCACGGTCTCCGGCCTTTCGGTGCTGAGCCGGACGGTGACACAGGGCACGCCCAGAATGCAGGCCTCTTCCTGCACTCCGCCGGAATCGGTAATTACAAGCCGGGCCTGTTTTTCGAGCTGTAGGAAGCTCAGGTAATCGACGGCCGGCAGGGGCCGCCAGGCTCCGGCCAGCTCGATCCCGAATTCCACGAGACGTCGGGCAGTGCGCGGATGGACCGGGAAAGCCGCCGCCAGGCCGCGCTCGGCGCAAAAGCCGCCGATCGCCTCGATGATGGGCAGGAAAACGCTTTTTTTGTCCACGTTTTCCGGCCGGTGCAGGGTCACCAGGACGTATTCGCCGGGCTTCAGGTCCCAGCGCTTCCCCACCGGCTCCTTTTGCCCGGCGAGCCGGACAAACCGCTGGAGCGAATCCACCACCGTGTTGCCGGTCACTGCGATATTCGTTTCCGGGAAGCCCTCGGACAGCAGGATCTCCCTGGCCCCGGCGGTGGGAGCCAGCAGGTATTCGGAAAGGTTATCGGTCAGGATCCGGTTCGTCTCCTCGGGCATGCGCCTGTCGTAGCTGCGCAAGCCGGCCTCCACGTGCGCCACCCGGAGACCGAGCCGGCTGGCCATCAGAGCCCCGGCCAGCACAGAATTCGTGTCCCCCTCGACGAAGACCACCTCCGGAGCGATCCGCTGAAGCACCGGTTCGAGCCCGATCAGCATGCGGCCGAGCTGTTCGGCGTGCGTGCCGCTGCCGATACCCAGGTTGAAATCGGGAGGCGGCAGGCCGAGCTGTTCGAAAAAGACGGCATCCAATTCCGGCGAATAGTGCTGGTTGGTGTGAACCAGGCTGAATTCAACTCCCCGCTCGATACAGCCGATTATTACCGGATAGAGCTTGATAATTTCCGGGCGGGTACCCAGTACGAATGCTGCGCGCAAGAGGCCATCCTGTCGGAATTAAAGCTGGTTGACGGCTCGAAAGGGTATCAGCCGGCAAACTAAATCGAATAAGATTGGAAGGCAAGTTTCATGCCCCGGGCGGGCAATAAACGGGCGGGTTTTAATATTACGGGAGTATTACGTAACGTTGCCAGGCGGGCAGTAACGGTGTTCACTCCTGCGGTTTTTCTCCTTCAGGCGGTCCGTCTTCCTTGGGTTTCTGCTGGTCTTCCTTATCCTGGGCTTCGGCGGCGGTCCCTTTTCTTTTTTCCTGCCCTTCCTTTGTCCGCAGGTTTTCCGCCTCTTCGCGGCCGGCTTTATTCAGGCCGTGGAGCCGGTCGGTGAGGGTGGCGCACTTGTTGTAGGCTTTTACTTTTCCCGAGCCGACGTAGATTTCGATCTTGACCTGGCTCATGTGCTCGCATTTGAATTCAGGATCCAGGCTGTTGTTGCAGTAAATGGTACGGGGGAGCGAATTGCCGCCGGCCGGTGGATACGGTACGGCCGAATTGAACGGGCAAAAATCGACAATCTCCTTGATTTTTTCTTCGTACCCCTCGATCAGGATCTCGTCCATCTCGAAGAGGCTGACCAGCGCACTGACAATCTGCCAGGACAGTCCCTTGCCTTTATAAAGCTTGATCAGGGCCAGCAGGATGTTCATCAGGCCGTTGCGCCTGGCGAAGCGGTCACCGAGCTTGCGCACCTGGTCCGGGCTGAAGTTGTAGCGCACCTTGTGGGGCATGGGAGTGATCATTTCATCGAGCAGTTCGGCGAAGTAAAGCAGAATGGTGGTCTTGTGCCGCATGTCGTTCAGATCGGGCCGGTGGTGGTTGCCGATCATATGGACGATTTCCTGCTTGGTGAATGGCAGCAGGGTCACTTTTCGTTCACCGAAAAGCTGCACGCTCAGCCGCTGGTGCTCTTCCACGAAAGCTTCCAGTTCGTTGGGCAGCATGTCGTCCAGGTCCTTGAGTTTCGCAAAGCTGCCGGTCCGGATGATCCCCATGTCGTGCAGGATCCCGGCCATCCCGACATTGACCAGACTGATGACTGACCAGTGGATCTTGAGCCCGATCGAGATGGCCAGGAGCGTGACCCGGATACTGTGGTCGTGAAGCTGGCGGATCACGTTGTCGTTCTCTTCGCCGCTTACCTTGAAATCGTACATGTGCCTGATCAGGTCCGGATTGGAGATGAGTTTTTCCATAATCCGCAGGACTTTATCCTGGAGTTCCTCATCCTTGAGGAAATTGGGGTACTCCTTTCCCTCGGCGATTTTTTCCGTGATCTGGCTGACGTCCTGATCGAGGATATTTTTTAACTGCAGGAGGGCTTTTTCATCAGGCTTGATGTCTACTCTGAAGCTGACCGGAGCGAGCTGGGAGGCGAATCTTCGAATAGAATCGATAACTTTCTCGTTCAGCTTGGCCTCCGGAAGCTCCTTGCGGGTAATGAGAAAACTCCCGGCTTTGAGTCGGACGTCGCTCTCCAGCTCGAGACCCGGAACGAGATGATCGACGTGCATTAACATTTAATCTACTCGCTTTGTTCCCGCCAACAGGGAATCGGTCCTATGACCCGGTCGCATATAAGACGAAATGACCCAATTCAAATAAAATTCGGTCTATCAATTTTGGGGAAATTGACCATCACTGTCAAGATAATGGGTTTATACCCCAAAGAACCCTCACTTCATCATCCGCGCATCACGGATTATGGAAATATTTCCTATTTCCGTTGTAGCTCAATCCCTTAGCTATTCCGCTGAGATTCGATAAGCTCCTTACCCAGAAATTTCCGGACTTGTCCCATCTCCAAAAGCGCGGGCGCCGGCAGGCGTGCTGGTACTGCTACCTGTACCTGAATCAGCCCAAGCGGGTACGTCAGCCGGAAACCTCATGGCCGATCCGGCCCTGCCAGCCAGGCATATAGCATTAGCGGTGTTTTTCACTGTCCGAGCAGAAAAGAATCGCCCCTCATCCCGGTTAGTCGGGAGTCGCTATATCGGGGGAAACGGGGGTCAGGGCCGGCCGGCGAGCAATGCGGCCAGGTCCCAGTCAAGCTGAAGCTTCGCGATACCGGCTGATTTGTGTTCGAAAAGGAAATAGCCTTTATTAAGGCCGTGCTCGAACAGTCTGAATGTAATTATAACGTCATTCTTGCAATAGTCAACGATTTTTTCGATTTTACCTTCTTTGAACCATTTAATCGCCATCAACCCATCAGCGGTTTTGGCCACGCCGAGCGTGGCCTGGGCCAGATCGCTCAGGCTGATCCGGTAACCCAGGCGTCTTCGAACGTCCTGCAGAATGTCGAATGTTTTGATCCGGGTCAGGTCCCTCGGGCTGTAGGCTCTGAGCACCTGGTAATCGAAATCCATGACGTTGAAGCCCACCACCAGGTCCGCCTCGAACAGCAGATCGAGCAGCGCGTTGACGTCGCCTTCGGTGAAGGTATAAACCTCGCCGCTGGCCGCGTCCCGGACCACCGCCACCGCCAGCCGCATCAGGTGCTTGTTGCCCCACCCGCCCACTTCTTCGGCTGACCGCTGGGTCTCCAGATCGAAGACGAGGATTTTCTTCCCCGGCGGAAAACTGCCGTCCGGGGTAGACTGCCCCTCTTCTTCTGAACTCTTTTTTTCGGATTTTGTTAACACCTCGGCCACCGGCAGGCTTTTCAGTCCGATCAGATATTCGAGGACCAGGACTGCGGCCTGCTTATCCAGCGGTTTGTTCCCGCTGCCGCATTTGGGGCTATGGACACAGGATGGACAGCCGGTCTCGCAGGCGCAATCGCGGATCAGGGCGAGCGTGGCGCGCAGCAGTTCACCCACCCGGTCGTAGCCGCCGTGAGCGATCCCAACTCCGCCGGGATAGCCGTCGTAAATGAAGATCGCCGGCCCCCCCACCTGCGGATGGCGGTCAAAACAGATCCCGCCGATGTCGTTGCGGTCGCTGAGCACGAAGAGGGGGAAAATGGCGATCGAGGCGTGTTCGGTGGCGTGGATGCCGCCCATGAAATGCAGTTCCTGCTGCTGGACCGCATCCCTAATTGCCGATGGGATCTCGATCCAGAATCCGGTCGTTTCGAAAATCTGCGGCGGGAGGTCCAGCGGGTGCGTACTGATCAGCTCCTGGCCGGAGAGGCTGCGCTTTTTGTATCCGGTAATCCGCTCGGTCACCTTGAGCCTGCCGAAACGGATGAGGAAGTTACCCTCGGGCTTACATTCCAGGGTCTCGAGGATTTCCGTGTCCTTTTCCGCATCCACCTGGGTGTAATAGGGGTCGCTGGATGGCACGACATAGACGTTGTGCTTTTCCAGGTCGAGCCGGCTGACCAGGTACTGGCGCGCCCGGTGCAGATAAATCGCCCCCTCGTGGCATTCCGCCAGGGTGCGGGCTCCGCCCACCGAGCCGATCCGTTCGGGCGGGTCCTTCGAGGCGTCCAGGATGGCGAAACTTTCACCGGCCTGACGCAGGGAGACATCCCGTTGAGGGAACTTGCGGGCACTGAACAGCCGGCCGTCCGTCATGCTTTCCACCAGCCGGCCCCGGTCGAGCAGTTCCCGGGCGGCGAGCGCGAAACCGGCTCCCGATTCGCTCAGCTCGTCCCCCGACAGCGGCAGTTCGGCGGCGGCGCATTCCACGTGATCGCGCAGGATGAAAGGGTTCTCCGGGTCGACCAGGGCGTGCTCGCAGCCCCGGACGAAAAAATCTTCCGGATGCCGCATGAAGTACTGGTCGAGAGCATCGGCCTGGCCGATCAGCACGATGAGGCTTTCCCGGCTGGAGCGGCCCACCCGGCCGCCGCGCTGCCAGGTCTGAGTGACAGTGCCGGGGTAGCCCACCAGAATACAGGCGTCCAGACCGCCGATATCGATCCCCATTTCCAGCGCGCTGGTCGAAATCACTCCATCCAGCTCGTCCTCGGCCAGGCTCTTCTCGATCAGCCGTCGCTCGCTGGGCAGGTATCCCGCCCGGTAGCTCGAGATCCTGCCGGTCAATCCGGAGTCCTGATACAGAATCCAGCTATGGATCAATTCGGTGTTGCGCCGGCTCTTGGTAAAGGCAATCGTCTTCAGGCCCGCCCCGATCAGATCCCTCATCAGCCTGGCCGCCACCGTGCTCGGACTCACTTCCTGTGGATTAACGAACAGAAAGTGCCGGCCGGCCGCCGGAGCGCCGCTCTGGTCGATCACGGTGAACGGCAGTCCGAACAGCTTGCGGGCGAAAGCGTCCGGATTGCCTATCGTGGCGCTCGATGATATGAACAGCGGATTCGCGCCGTAATGGCGAGCGATTCGCCTGAGCCGGGTCATCACCCCGGCGAAATGCGCTCCGAAGATGCCCTTGTAGGTGTGCAGCTCGTCCACCACCACGAACTTCAGGTCGCGGAAAAATTTCTCCCAGCGCTCGTGAAAGGCCAGGATGCCCATATGCAGCATGTCGGGGTTGGTGAGCAGCACGTTTGGCGGATTGGCGGCTATCCTGCGCCGGTGGTGGGCGCTGGTATCGCCGTCGTAGATTTCGGCGCGCAGCGGCGAAGGGCCTCCCGCCGCCTCGGCCAGTTCGGCCAGCTTGCGCATCTGGTCCTGTTCGAGGGCCTTGAGCGGGAAAAGATAGAGGGCGCGGGTCCCGGAGTCTGTCAGGCAGGCCTCCAGCACCGGCAGGTTGTAGATCAAAGTCTTGCCGCTGGCGGTCGACGTGGCCACCAGCACGTTTTCACCCCTGCGCACGGCTTCCACGGCGTGGACCTGGTGCGAGTAGAGCCGGCTGATCCCCTGCCGGACCAGAGCCCTGCCAAGGCTTGCCGGACACCGCGGAGTGAGTCGGCCGAACTGGGCCTCGCGGGCTGGGATGTACTTGCGGTGGACCAGCATGTCGCCGTAGTACTCGCTTTCGCCGATCAGCCGCACGAGCCGGGCTACACTGATCTGGCCCGGGCCGAGCCCCCTCGCAATCCCTTTTTTTCTCGCAGTCACCCGGTTAGCCCTAATACTGTTCACAAATTATCGCAAAGCCCTAAAAAACTTGAAAAAATTTTTATGAATAATCCAGGTTAGCTCTCCTGTAAATTGCAAAATCTACCGGCAAGAAACGAAACTTACAACTCGGGCAGGGAAAATATCGTGCCTGTAGTTATAGAAATCTCGCGGTTTAATAATGGAGTCGCGGCCCGGGAGAAACAAGTCAAAATTCTTTTTTCGGATGATCCCGGAAACTATATTTCAATCCACAATTCCCGGATCAATATGCGGGCGATTCTTAAATTCGATCTGAAATACGGCAGAAAATCCTTAAATATATAATTCTTTCATGAAAATCTTAGAAACCCAGCGGACGCTTTTTATCGCAATTGCCTTTTATACCCTGCCGGCGCCACTTCAAGCGGCCGGTCCATATGGCCAGCTCGTTGTGCCCCCGGTGGTAGCGGACCGCCTGCGAATTCCAGCCCAGGGAGATGTCAGGCTTGAGGGCCGGCTGGGTGAAAAGATAGATCTGTGTATCCACAATCGCATAATGGTTCAGGACATAGAGCATCTGGTCGAGCCATTCCGTCACCGCGAGGAGACGCGGTGGTGGCAGACCGAATTCTGGGGCAAATGGTTCACTTCCCTGGCTCTGGCTTACCGGTACAACCAGGATCCGGCCCTGCTCGCCATCATGGATTCGGCAGCCCGGGCGCTGATTAGCACCCAGAGCCCGGACGGGTATATCGGTAATTACCGCCCGGATGCACGGCTTAAGCAGTGGGACATCTGGGGGCGGAAGTACTGTCTTCTCGGATTAGAGTCGCAGTATGACGCCACCGGCGACACGGCGGCGCTGGGGGCGGCGGTCCGGCTGGCCGATCACCTGCGGACCGAAGTCGGTCCCGGACATACCGACATCGTTTTAACTGGCAATTACCGGGGAATGGCCAGCAGTTCCGTGCTGGAACCGATTGTGGGACTTTATCGGCGGACCGGTTCGGCGCGCTTTCTCGAATTCGCCAGATACATCGTCAGGCAGTGGGAGTCCGAGCAGGGACCGCAGCTGATCGGCAAAGCCCTGGCGGGCATTCCCGTGGCTCGCCGTTTCCCACTCCCGCAAAACTGGTGGTCATGGGAAAACGGCGCGAAAGCCTACGAAATGATGTCCTGCTACGAGGGACTGTGCGAATTGTACCGGAGCACCGGCGAGGCGGACTATTTACGCGCAGTCCGGAGAACCTGGGAAAACATTCACGATACCGAAATCAACATAGCTGGCGGTGCTTCCAGCCAGGAGTGCTGGTATGGCGGAAAACAAATGCAGGCAATCCCGGTCCTTCATCCCATGGAGACCTGTGTCAGCGTGACCTGGATCAAATTCTGCGCTCAGTTGTTATGTCTGACCGGCGAGCCTCGCTTCGCAGACGCCATCGAACAGTCGATCTACAACGCCCTGCTCGGGGCAATGACTCCCGACGGCAGGGACTTCGCTAAGTACAGCGCGTTGAGAGGCCGGCGCAGCCTCGGTGAAAATCAGTGCGGCATGGACCTGCACTGTTGCAACGCCAACGGACCGCGAGGCTTGCTGTTGGTGCCGCAGGTGGCGGTCATGGTCTCTGGCGAGGGGCCGGTGGTAAACCTCTACGCCGCCGGCTCCGCTACCGTCACCCTGTCCTCCGGCAACCGAGTTAAAATTGTCCTGGAAACGGATTACCCTCTGGGCGAAACTGTAACTATCGGCGTGCACCCCGAACGGCCGGAATGCTTCACCCTCCGGCTGCGAGTGCCGGAATGGAGCCTGCGGACAAGCATCAGCGCGGGCGCAGCGGAAGTTTCCTCAGTCGCTCCGGGTTCATATGCCCGGATTACAAAATACTGGAACAGAGGCGATGCAGTGAAACTGGCCCTGGACCTTCGGGGCAGGGTTATCTGCCATCCTGGAGGAAGCCAGCAGTTCGCGGTCATGCGCGGGCCGATTGTACTGGCAAGAGACAGCCGCCTGAGTGATGAGGACGTGGACGCGGAGATGCAACGCCCAGTTGCAGAATCCGGCTTCATCGAGCTGCAGCCGGATTCTGCGGCGGCGCAAACCTTCTGGATGGTTTATCGAGTCCCGGTGGTCGGGGACCCGGCCGGCGGGCAAAACGGAGAGAAACGAACGATCAGGATGTGCGACTTCGCTTCGGCTGGCGACGTGCTGGACCCTTCCGTACGCTACCGGATCTGGCTGCCGGCGCTGCTGGACCTGTCACGAAACTTACCGGGCAGGGATTAACCCTTGTGTTCGTCGTGTATTTTTATAAAGTTTCAAGCTTGTTCCAGGGTGGCGGACAACAAAGTTAACTTAACGGCAGCAAACAATTAATGAGGTGTTTTCAATGGCTGAAATCTTTCCATTCAGGGGTTTGACATTCAACGGGGAACGGGTGGGCGGCCACGGCCGGGTGGTCACTCAGCCCTACGACAAGATCACTCCCGCCATGCGTGAAGAATACTTCCGGCGCAGCCCTTTCAGTATCGCCCGGATTATCTGTTCGGCGCCGGAGGGAGCGGACCTGGCCGGACACTTTCACGGCGTGGCGCGCACTTTCCGGGATTGGCTCGAACAGGGAGTCCTCACCCGCAGCCAGCGGCCCTGCCTCTACCCCTACCAGCAGACCTACAAGGTGCCGGGGAGCAGCCGGGTCTGTACCCGCCGGAGCTTTATCGGGCTGGGCCGGCTGCACGACTACCGCGAGGGTGTAGTCCGGCCGCACGAAAAAACCCACAGCGGCCCCAAGCTCGACCGCCTCGAGCTGACCCGTCATTCCGGCTGCCAGTTCGGCCAGCTCTTCATGCTCTATCCCGATCCCGAACAGACCGTGAACTCCGCGCTGGAGGCCGCCGTGGACGGAGCCGAGCCATTGATCGAGGTGACCGATGAAGACGGAGTGATCCACCGGGTCTGGGCCGTAGAAGACCAGCCGGCGGTCGCCGGGGTGCAGGAGCTGATGAGCCCGAAAAACCTCTACATCGCCGACGGCCACCATCGCTACGAAACGGCCCTCACCTACTGGCGCGAGCAGGCGGAGGCGGGCGTGCCCGTGGTGGGCAACGAGGCTATCGACCGGGCGATGATGTCCTTCGTCAGTATCCACGACCAGGGCTTGAGCGTGCTGCCCACCCACCGGGTGATGTTCAACCTGGGGAATTTTTCGTTGCCGGGGTTGCTGAAAAAGCTCGGCGCCGATTTCGACTCCGCCGATCTGGGCCCGGCCACCGGCGATAGCCTTGTCCGGCAGCTCGAACAGATGGCCTCCCTGCGGCACAGCCTGATCGTGGCGGCCAAGGGCGAACCCTCTCTGACCAGCCTGCGGCTCAAAGCCTCGGCCGACCCGGTGGCCAGGATACCCGGTCCGGGCAGCGCGGTCTGGAAGGGCCTGGAAGTGAACGTGCTGCACAGGCTTGTCCTCGAAGAAGCTCTCGGGGTCACCGCCGGCGACCTGGAACATCAGACCAGGGTCGCCTACCTGCGTGATCCCCGGGAGGCGCTCCGCCTGGCGCTCGATCCCGGCACCCGGTATCAGGCCGCTTTCTTTCTCAACCCCACCGGCGTCAAACAGGTGGCCGCGGTGGCTGACAACGGCGAATTCATGCCGCAGAAATCCACGGACTTCTATCCCAAGATGCTGACCGGCCTGGTAATTAACCAATTGAACCTCGCCTGATCCTTGGGGCGGGGAGAGGTAATATGAAAATACTCGTGGCGGACAAACTTTCCCCGGAGGGCCTGCAGGTGCTGAAGCAGGCCGGCGGCATGGAAGTGGAGGTGAAGGCCGGCCTGTCGGAAGACGAGCTGGCAGAGGCGGTTGTCGACGCACAGGCGCTGGTGATCCGCAGCGGCGCTAAAGTGACCCGCAAGGTGATCGAGGCCGCCAGGGAGCTCAAGGTGATCGGCCGCGCCGGCGTGGGCGTGGACAATGTCGACCTGGAGGCCGCCACCGAACGCGGTGTGGTGGTGATGAACACGCCGGACGGCAACACGATCGCCGCGGCCGAACACACCGTGGGCCTGATCCTGGCCCTGGCGCGCAACATCCCGCGCGCCAACGAATCGCTGAGGCAGGGCCAGTGGGAAAGAGCGAAGTTCATCGGCGCCGAGCTGAACGGCAAGACCCTGGGCGTGGTGGGACTGGGCCGGATCGGCTCCCACGTGGCCCGGGTGGCTCAGGCGCTGAGGATGAAAGTGATCGCGTTCGATCCCTATTATTCGGCCGAGCGGGCCGCGGAGGCGGAAGTCGAGCTGGTGGACCTGGAGGAGCTTTTCAGCCGGGCGGACATCGTCACCCTGCACGTGCCGGCCACGGATGAGACGCGGGGGATGGTCAATGCCCGGATGCTGGAAAAAATGAAGCCGGAGGCGTTCCTGATCAACTGCGCCCGCGGGGCGCTGGTGGACGAGAAGGCTCTGGAGGAAGCCCTGGCCGCGGGCAGGCTCGCCGGCGCCGCTCTCGACGTCTTCAGCCAGGAACCCCCAGCCTGCACCGGCCTGATCGCCGGCGAACGGGTGGTGGCCACTCCCCATCTGGGCGCCTCCACCCGTGAGGCCCAGATTAATGTCGGGGTGCAGATCGCCCATCAGGTGGTGGCCGCTCTCACCGAGGGCATCTACGACAATGCGGTCAACCTGCCGGTCAGCGATGCGGGGCTCCTGGAGCGTTTCGGCCAGTTCATCGCCCTCACCGAAAAGATCGGCGTCTTCGCCGCCCAGTTCGTCTCCGGTGCGGTAAAAAGCGTTTCGGTCAGCGTGGCGGGTGAATGCACCGAGGCGGCCGACCCGCTTAAACTCGCCCTGCTCAAGGGGCTCTTGACTCCCGCCACCGGCGGCAACGTGAATTTCGTCAATGCGCCCTACCTGGCCCGTCAGCGCGGGATCAAGGTGGAAACGCGGGAAACCGAAAGCACGGACTACACCAACCTGGTGAGCTGCAAGGTGACCACCGAACAGGAAACCTGCCGGGTGGACGGCACGGTGTTCGGCGACCAGTTGCCCCGGATCGTGCGGATCAACGAATTCCACATGGACGTCAATCCCGCCGGCCACTTGCTCGCCCTCAAGAACCTCGACGTGCCGGGCGTGATTGGCCAGGTGGGCACCTGCCTGGGGAACGCCGGCCTCAATATCGGCGAATACCGGCTGGGCCGCGATGAAAGCCGGAAAAACACGCTTTCTCTGGTGAGCGTGGACAGCGAGATTTCGGACGAGGTGGTCGAAAAGATCAGGGCGATCCAGGGCATGCAATTAGTCAGGAAAATGTACATCCCCTGAGCGCTTTGACCCGGAATCACAAAATTCCGTACAGCCTGTAGGGGCCCCGATGAATCGGGGTGTCTGCCCGGTTTTTAGAAAAATTGTTGATCCAGAGGGAGCACACGGGGGTGCCCCCCTTCACAAGACTGAATTACCACCATTCTTAGAGAGGCGTTAAATTAATTCTGCCGAAATAAGAGGAACATGCATTGTAGGGGCGACGCATGCTGTTTGGACAAGACACATGGGTTACACTCGT
>JAZDIG010000413.1:0-3421 GCA_043805105.1 Candidatus Glassiibacteriota bacterium
GATTTCTACAAGGTGCCCCTGGAAGCGCTGCTCTCCAAGGAATACGCCGCCGAACGCCGCAAGCTGATCGATCCGGTGAAAGCGCGGGCCGATGACCCGCCGGGGGATGTCCCGGAAAGCCACGATACGATCTACCTCACCGCCGCCGACAAGGACGGCAACCTGGTGAGCCTGATCCAGAGCAACTCGTTCGGGTTCGGCAGCGGCTACGTGCCGGACGGCCTGGGATTCGTGCTGCAGAACCGCGGCGCCATGTTCAACCTCGACCCCAAACACCCCAACAGCCTGGTGCCTCACAAGCGGCCGTTCCACACGATCATCCCGTCTTTCGTCACCCGGGACGGCAAGCCCTGGCTGTCGTTCGGCGTGATGGGCGGGCCGATGCAGCCGCAGGGCCACGTCCAGGTGCTGGTCAACTTGATCGATTTCGGCATGGACCTCCAGGAAGCCGGCGATGCGCCCCGAGTGCAGCATTTCGGTTCGAGCGAGCCGTGGGGAGTCAAGATGGAGCAGGGAGGTTACGTGGCCTATGAGATCGGGATCGACCCGGCGGTGATCGCCCGGCTGGAAAAGATGGGCCATCGCACTCATCCGCAGGGCCACCTGACGTTTTTCGGCGGCTACCAGGCGATCCTGCGCGATGGCCAGGGAGTGTACCACGGGGCCAGCGACCCGCGGCGAGCGGGCTGTGCGTTTGGGTACTGATTGCCCCGCACAGCCCTTCCCCGGAATTCAGAATTCAGAAGCCAGAAGAAATAAGAAGAGGAAAGAAGGCCCCGCCCGGCCCAGAAGCCGGCAGTCTGGAAGCGCAGCCGCAGGGAAAGCTTTTGCCGTATTTCGCTCTGCATAACAAAGGGCGACCGCCGGTCGCCCTTACTCTGTCACTATGTAACTTTGTAACTGTCTTTACTCCCTCAGTGCCTCAGTCCCTTAGTCCCTGCCTTTCACTCTGTCACTATGTAACTTTGTCACTGTCTTTTCCCTCAGTGCCTTTCCTACTTCAACTCCTTAACCATAATGTTCCGGAACTTCACCATGCTCCCCTCCCCCCAGCTCTCCCCCGGATGCACCTGGATCCCGATCGGGCCGGCGTCCGGGAAACCCGGTTTGCCATCGTATAAGCGGTCCTGGAAGTCGGTGATCTTCTGGTCGCGGATCCAGACCTGGATACGCGGCGGATTACCCTCGATACGCACCCGCACCGAGTTGAAATCGTTAGGGTTCCAGTAGGAAAAGCCCGGGAAACAGTGGTAATAGAAACCGCCCCCGCCGCCGGGGAACGGGCCGTAAACCGACCCGATCTCGCCGGTGGGCCGGTAGTCGATCGTGATCTGGTAATGCTGATGGCCGTTGGGGATACGCAGGAACAGGCCGGTATCCAGGGGCCAGGTAGTGTAAACCTCGGCGTAGAGCTCGTAGTCGCCGTAATTCTGGTCGGTCACCAGCAGGCCGCCCTTGCCGCCCTCGCTCTGGCCGCCCACGATTACTCCGTCCTTGACTTCCCAGGTGCCGTCCGGTTCAGCGCCCAGGCGGTGCCAGCCGTTCAGGGTCTGGCCGTCGAACAGCGGGACGAAACCGGTCAGGTCGGGCTTGAACTCCTTGGCCGGGGCGGAAATCGCCAATGGCGCCAAGATGAACAACGCGAGGCCGGATATGAGGAATAACTTTTTCATGACGGTCCTCCGGGGGTGATGGTTGGTTGCCGGTAGTCTCTTTTCCGAAATTTATTCCCGCGGTCGCGGCCGGTCAATCAAATCGACTGTCAGGGTTTACCGACCGTTATCCGGGACCTGGCTCCGGGCTTGCCTTCCATGACCAGGGTGACAGTTCCCAGGGAGACTTTTACGAGCTGGTCCGAGGCGCTTGCCGCGTCGATCGCTGCCGGAGCCGTGCCGTCATCCGCCACGTCCACCACGTGCACGAATGTGTAGCCGGTCCTGCCGGCGCCCGCCACGGAAGTTTCGGCCCGGCCGACACCCAGCGAGGGATCGGTGCTGGTGGGCGGGTAGACTCCCGTGCCCACCCGGAAGGACTCCACCTGTTCGATCCGGGCCTCCGCGGGCGCCGCCACGCTCACCACCGCCCGAGCCCCGCCGGCTGAAACCGTGAACCGCTGCTTCTCGGCCTGGGGCTTGACCGTGTAGTGCCACAGGATCCGGGGCTGGTACTTCGGATCGGCCAGGCGGATGTTATCCACCACCACCAAGAAGCGGCCGGCGGTCCAGACCAGCTCCCGGACCACTCTTTCGGCCCGGCCCGCCGGGTAGGCGGCGCTGAATTCGGCGGCCAGATAAGTCAGGCTGTCGCCGCAGTCCCGGTAGTCGATCACGTTCCCGTACTCCCGGTTTACGTCCCGGCGGTAGTGGCCGATCGTGTTCATGCCCTGGTTGTTGTAAAAGCGCTGGCTGCCGGCATCCTCGGGGTCGGCGGGATCGACTATCTGGATCGTGTTGTGAGCCACCGAATTGTGGAAATACTTGATGTAGTGCTGGCTTTCGGTGCCGCCGGCGTAGCTGCCGCCCTCGATCAAGAGCGGCGCGCGCCGGAAGACTTCCACGTGGCCGGCATCGAAATGGCCGTGGTTGTCGAAGTAGTCGCCGCATTTGAAAAAGATGAAAGTATCGTCCGGGTCCCAGCCGGTGCGCCAGAAAGCCATGCCGGTGCCGTGCGGACTGAAAAGAGTGCGCGGGGGGAGAATGCTACGCGGCACTCCGGGATCATCCGCATCCCAGTAGAGGAACACCTCGTAGGCGTTGCCCATCTCCATGCCGATCCGGTGGTCGGTGCCGGTTTTGTGCCTGTCGATCAGGTAATTAAGATAGCCCTGGCCTGCCGGCTCGGCGTAGTAGAACGCGCGCTCGCTCACCACCTCGAAACTGAACCTTTCCGTGCCGCGGAAAAAGTTGTCGCCGTAGCGCACCAGCCGTCCGTCCGGCTGTTCGGCGCAGATCAGGAACAGGGCTTCACGCCAGGCCCAGTCGCCCTGCTCTTCGCGGATGATCTGCCAGAGATTTTCCCCGGTGGCGCTGGACCAGCCGGCGATGAAATGCCCCACCAGCCACATCGTGTACTTGCGGCCGTAGGCCAGGCTGTTGTGGACGCTGCCGTCCTGCACCTCCCTGGCCGGAAACAGGTCGTTCATGTATTTCCCGTAGGCCCAGTCCATGAACTTCTGGGCCTCGGGGTGATGGCCGGCCAGGGCCAGCCCGGCGATCCCTGCGCCGGTGGGGTAGCCGTACATCCGGGTGTGGAAAATGTGCGCGCCCTGGCCGTCGTACATCTGTATGCAGCTCTGTGCGCCGCGCACCAGGTTTTCGATCACTTGCCGCTTTTCTTCCTCGCTGAAATTGGGGTGATTGTACAGCCAGTCGAAAGCGAAGGCGTCCCACATCAGCTCCAGCCCGGCATCGGTGGTGTCTCC
>JAZDIG010000414.1:0-5005 GCA_043805105.1 Candidatus Glassiibacteriota bacterium
GGCCAGGTCGGAGCGGAACGGCGTGCTCACTTCCACCGGCACGGCCAGCTGCATCCCGCCGAACTCGCCGCCGCCACCCGGCCAGTTGCCTCTGCCGCCTCCGGCCCGGCCGCGCTGGGCCGCCTGGGGGTCGTTGCCGGACGAACAGCCGGCGACTGCCAGGCTGACGGCGAATCCGATTAAGCACAAAATCCTGCTGACTTTTGGTCTGAACAATGGAGGGTCCTTTTACAGTGTAGGGTTATATGCGTAATTCGGCCTTACCGCCGGACGGCGGCTCTATCCGTATACACCCCGCCACCCCGTCCGGTTACATTTTTATATTATAAGTCCTGTGCCCGATCAGGTGCAACAGAGAAAGAAAACTATTACTAAGTGACATTCCTGCTGAAAAATATTCCAGCGCTGAATCGGTAAGGTCGGCCGGATGGAACTTTTCAGAAGTGCTCCTCGATGTAGGCGGCCGCGGTTTCCAGGTCGGGGAGGATTTTGGTGCAGAAGCGGACCATCCAGGGGCTGCTTTCCTGGAAGGGGAAGGGACTGAAAGCGATGACGAACCTGCCGAGGTTGAAGCTGGCGTGGAAAACTTCCATGGCCGTGCCGATCGAGGGCTTGCTGTAGTTGACCAGTACGATGTCGGCCTCGGCCACGTCCTGCAGGTCGAAGCTCACGATCTCGTTGGCCGAATCCACCTCGCGGTCCTTGAAGTTGCGCCTCATGGGGTCCAGGAGCGTGAAGCGGCTGCTGAAAAGGTCCTTCGCCCGCTCGCGCCAGGTGGCGCTCTCATCGGGAGCGCAGTCCATGATCGGCCCGCAGAGGTAGACCGTGCGATTTTTCTTTCCAGTGGTCAAAGAAAATCTCCAATTTTATGTATAATCCGAAGGCGGGAGACAATTTAACAGAGAAGGGAGGGAGAGGGCAAATATTTAATAGCAGGAAATCATTTATGGACAGCTTCCCTTGCGCAGCGCCATAATCAAATCCAGCGCGTCCAGCACGTTCGCCCGGCCATCCAGGTTATAATCGGCTTTCAGGTCGCCGGGATTATCGCGCAGGAATATCAACAGTGAAATTGCATCGGCGATATCGACCTTACCGTCTTCGTTGAAGTCGCACCCGGTTACATTCCAGGTTCTGATCCGCGCCCGCAGGTTGAAATTGCCGTATTCGGCAGATGGCAGCCGGCTGAAATACACTCCGTCTTCAGAATAGTACGATCGACCGGTGTATTCCGAAAACACGTCGACCGTAATCCAGTCGTCGGTGCGGTAGGCCACGAAAAATTCCTGGTTCTTGCCTATTCTGATTCGGGCCTCCTCGAATGGGATGGAATGCCAGCCTGGCTCCAATCTCCCCCCTGAATGGCTGTAAAGCAGGCCGACAGGCACGGAGTCTTCAATCGCCCTGTAAATCCTTATCTCGTAAAGGTTAGCCCCGTATCCGAGGCCCACGTCCAGGGCTGCGATCATTCCAGGTTCTTCAGCTTTAAACCTTACGCCGCCCCAGACCTGGGCATCGGGAGTTTCCGGCCCCCAGCCATAGTGGGTGATTCCAGCGGGATCGTAGCAGATCGAATAGCCCAGTGGATTTCTCACTGTTACATCAGCGCTGATCCATTTGCTTCCAACTGTAGCAATATTATTGACTTCCACACCTGTAATATTTTTTTCATAGTCCCTGCTGTCAGGATTCGAAATTGAATTGAAGGTCGTGTTATTGCTGGAGCCGGGGAACGGATCGCCCGGATCGCCATAGTTCCCGGGATTTTTCATAAGATCGAGATCATTTCTCCCATCCGCTTCCTCGAGGTCGACAAGCTTGTGTGTTTCATCCATATTCCCCATACCCCAACCAAATAAAGCTTTTCCGAATCTCTGATATTCGTCAACGTGGTAGATCAGGAGCCCCGAGCCGGGCAGGCCGCTGTCGAACCCGATCTTCTGCCTGTTTTCGAGCAGGAAATAGCGGCTCAGTCTGTAACCGTCCTCCCAAACCAGGTATATTTCAGGGAAGTCTTCCACCGGATCGATAAATACCGATCGGTTTTCTTCAAGGACGATGGGAGAAGCCCAGCCAAGCTGGATCTTGCACCAGGCCGAAAGGTGGGGGAAGCTTGCTCCCGGCAAGTAAACACCCTCGGCCATTTCGCACCAGACGCCGAGACCCAATGACAGGCCGGAGTAGTCGTAGAGATCAGGCAGTCCCAACACATGGGCAAATTCATGGCAGGCCACTCCCACTTTTATCAGCCCCGCGGAATCCGGATATTGCCACAACTCGGATAGAATCGCAGATGTACTGACCTTCAATCCCTTCCCTGACGCTGAAAGATCATTCGTCGTGTATTCGTATTTTCCGAGCCCTGACATCCCAATTAACAGGCTGTTCGCGCTCTTATCCCCTGGGTAGACTACCATTACTGCGTCTATGTAACCGTCGTCATCACCGGAATTGGGCTGTCCGTCCGGGCCGTCATTGTCGTATTTTCTGAAATCCACACTCCGGTCGGCGGCGGCAATAACGTCAACCACGTAACCGCTGCGGTTTTGCGGAAAGACGTTTTCGGCATAATATTCCTCTGGATGTTCTGTTTCGAACCAGCCGTATATATCACCGCTCAAGCGGAATTGGCGGTAAGAGACCTCATTGAAATAGGTGGTCATTGTACCATCGGGATTATTAGCGAAAAGGTGGTTATTGAATGCTTCCGCTGAAAAGGTTCCCTTTTTGTCCTTGAAATTGCCCAACAGCACCGGCAGATAAAATCGTTCCGGCTGCAGGGCCGCCAGGCTCGTCTCGCCCCTCGCCGCTTTCCGGCGAAACTCCCTGCGCCGGGTAAGCTTGCGTACCCAGCCGGGGTCTCCCTGGTTCGGGTACAAACTGTCACCAGGCTCTACGCTGCCATTCTGCGGCTTTCCAGGCAAACGCGAGTAGGCCGGCTCGGAATGGGTTAACTGGAGTAGAACTGATATTAATACGCTGTTCAGTAAGAGACGCATTGCATCAGAAATGTATATGCCGAGACGAATGGAGGAGTAAAGGGAGGAGGATAAGTCCTGTGGCCAGATGTATTAATAATAAAAATGGAAAAAGTCAATATTATTTACGAAAATTTGATGACCTTATGTCACTTGTACCTGGGCGTAAAGAGAATGTTCCAGCCGTTATCACCCAGGCTCTTTATTAATGCTTCGCCGTAAACGCCAGGAACAGCACGCCCTGGCCGTGGGCCGGCCCGGCGATTATGAACGTGCCGCCGTTGGCGATCCGCAGCGTGGTCTCGAACACTTTCTGGCTGCCGGACTTGGGAGTGAGCTTCACCTTCAGCCGGATCTTGCCCTCCTCGAATCCCTCGGGCGTCAAGAGCAGCTTGTTATCTCCCAGCAGGGCGAATTCACCGCTCACCGACTGGCCGAGTTTGCGGTTGTGGGTCTGTTCCAGGCGGAAGGTGGAATAGGACAGCTTTTCCAGGTCGCGCCCGATGTCGTTCAGCTTGTCGTCCACGCCCCGGCCGGTGTTCTCCGCCACGATCTCCCGCACGGTGATCTCGCATTCCCCTTTTTCCTGGGCCGGCAGGGAGGGGGCCATTTGGAAGGAAGCTGTAAAATAAAGCGCCGCTGTGAAAAAAACCGTCCGGAGGGTCGAACTAAGCTGATTCATTGAGTGGCCTTTTTGGGGTAAGAGTCTTGGCGATTAATTGTCTTCGTCTCTGGAGTCGTTGATCCAATCGTTGATCCAGATGATCGTGTGCCCGTCCTGTTCTGCCGGGGGCAGGATCATGAAGCCGGCGTAGGTGCAGTCGATGGATTCGATGTCGAGCTCGTTGGAGGCCCTGGCCTCGGTCACTGCCGGCGGCAGGAGCCAGGTGGCAGCCAGCACCGCTGCGGCCGCGGCCGCGCCCGCCCACCAGGCGGCGCGCCGGACCCGGCGCCCAGAATGCAGGCGGCGAGCGATCTTCTCCCAGGCGCGGCGGGCCGAAACATCATCCGGCTCATACTGCCGGGCCAGCTCGGCCATTGCCCGGCTCACCCCGGCCAGCTTCTCGATAAACTCCCGCGCCGATGCGTCCTGATCGAGCGCCTTTTCCACCCGACGCCGCTCGGCTTCCTCCAGCTCGCCGTCGTAGTAGCGCTGCAGCAGCTCTTCGTTCAGCTCGAACTCCTGGCCCATCGCCGCCCCCGTAAGTGAAATGTACCGAATCCCGGATGCCGTTAATCCGTATTATTAGTAAAATGTTGCTCTGTAAAACACACCCCGCCCTGCTTCGCCCCGATTTATCGGGGCGAAGCAGGGCACCCCTCTTATTAGCAGAGGGGACTGGCTCCACCCGGCCAGACTAACGGCACTTCACTTGAGATACCTCTATCATCCAAATAAATAAGAACTTATACCTTATAAGTCCCCTCTATTAAGAGGGGAAACAGGGGTGTGTCAGCCTTGTCTGATGAATACAAAAGTTTATCGGAAAATTTTACGAACTATCCGGTTTAAGCCTTATCCAAGCGCCGGTCCCTGACTTTCTCTACTGGCCTTCCGGACCCGGCACGTTCCAGCGCCGCAGGACTTCGGCCACTTTCCTGCGCGCATAATGCAGCCGGCTCATCACCGTGCCCAGCGAAGCGCCGGTGACTTCGGCGATTTCCCCGTAGCTCAGGCCGTTGATCTCCCGCAGCACCATCACCTGGCGGTGATCTTCGCTGAGCGTATCGAGGGCCCGGCGCACCAGTTCAGCCAGTTCCTTGCGATAGAGGGCGCTGTCGGGCGCCTCGCCCTCCGGCGCGGCAATCTGCCTGCCCCCCGCTTCCAGATCGGACAGCGACTGAGTGGGGTGGTTCTGCCGCCGCCGCGCCTGCTTGCGCCTGAAGTCGGTGGTGGCGTTGAGCGTGATCCGGTAGAGCCAGGTGTAAAAGGAGCTCTGGCCCTTGAAGCTCTTCAGGGAGCGGAATGCCCGGACGAATGCTTCCTGGACGATATCCCAGGCGTCATCCGGGGAGCCGACCATCGA
>JAZDIG010000415.1:0-2124 GCA_043805105.1 Candidatus Glassiibacteriota bacterium
GACTCTACGAAATGAAAGCTTTCGAGCCGCTGGCGAAAAACATCGCGGTCGGCCGCGAGCTGGGCCAGGACGGCTGGGTGACTTTCGAGCTGAGAAGCCTGCGGCCTCAGCTGGAACGAATCGGCCGGGAGCTGAACACGAAGCCGGCGGTCCTGCCTCATCGCGGCCCGGAAGCCCGGTTCATCTTCAGTAAATCGCAGCGCGAGACAGCCGAAGGCTTCGCCGTGTTCGCTCCCGGTGAGCCGGCAGGCTGCCAGGTGAGCCTGATGCTGAGGGGTAAGCTCAGAGAGGGAATCTGCCGGCTCAAAGGGGAGGCGGTGGTTGAATCGATGGACGGGAAAATCGTGGAGCGCCTGAGCACGTTCGACCGCCAGACCAGCTCGGTCCTCGATCTCTCTCCGGCGCTGAAACAAGCCGGCCGCGACCGGCTCGCCCTCTACGGCACGATGGCTCTCAGCGGCGGCGGCGAAAAACCGTTCATAGTCAAGAGCTTCCCGTTCGAGGTGCAGGAATGAAGCCGGAGTGGTCTGCCCGCCGGTTTGGCTACAAGACAGCTATTCGGCTACCAGGTCGTAAACCCGGACGTAATCGACATAAAAGTAATCAGGTAACTCGGCCTTCGAGATATCTCCTGCCCAATCGCCAACCTCGTCGGTGAGTTTGGCGTAGGCCGGCACCTGAGAAACTCCGCCGGCCGAGGTGCGCCAGGACTGTTTACCATCCACGTAGAAGACGTACTCTTCCGGTCTCCAGTCCAGGCCGAATGTATGATAGCCCTGGCTGATTTCTGGTATCACTCTCTGCACCGCATCGCTCTTGTGCTGCTCGCCGTAGCCGTCCCAGTGCAGGGCATGGTTGATCCGGTCCTCCCTGGCCCAGGCTTTTTCCATGATGTCGATTTCGGTGCCGTCCCTCCCCTCGTCGCCGACACTGCTCACGCCGGGATCGGAAAAGAGCCAGAAGGCCGGCCAGTGGCCCACCTGGGTGTGGAACCGGCAGCGGGTAAAACCCAGTAGCCGTAGCGGTGCTCGAACATGCGCCGCGTGCGGACCGCCCCTGAATAGTACTTGCCGTCAGTTTTGCGCGTGCGGATCACCAGGTTCCCCTGACCGTCCAGGTAGCCGTCCTCCCTGGCCCAGTTGCCGTCCCTTCTGGGTCCCACTGGCGTTTCCCAGGTATTTTCATCCAATACCGTACCGTTGAATTCATCACTCCAGACCAGCTTCCATACCTTTCCGGCAGGAGCCGGCGGCAGAAAGTCCTGCCCCCCGGCCTGGTCGACTGCCGTGGTCTCGCTCTTGCAGCTGGTGAAATCGATCCCGGCCGCCAGAATCAAGGCTATGGACAGGGTAACAGTAAGCAGAGACCGGTTCATCTCGACACCCCCGCGAAAAATGAATTTGACCGCAATTACGTGAAACAGCCTTGATGAGACAGTCTTATGGTAAGAAACTTACCGGTCAAGGCTGCTGCGCCGCCAACCGCAGAATTTCTTTCACCGCCGGGTTGGGATTTTCCAGGTCGGCCGCGGAATCGACTGTCAGGGTGGGAATCGCCCCCATCTCGATATGCCTTTTCATCCGCATCTGTTCGTCCGAAGTCCGGCCGTCCAGGCCGGAATAGCCGAACGAGCGGCACCACTTGCCGAAAAGAAACTCACTCAGCGGGCAGGGCTTCATTCGGTCCAGGCCCGGCACGCTGGCCCCGGAGCTTCGGTATAGATGCACCTGGGCAAAGGCCTGGTCCTGCATGGTGATTTCGTTGCGCCCTTCCCCGGCCACCACCACTCCTCGACCCAGGCTCCCGATCAGTTCGGTCAGACGCTTCATCCCCTCGCTGGAAGTGGTGTTTTCCACCAGGGCGTTGTGCAGGTTCCGGGAATGCATGGTCACGTCCAGAAACACGACTTCGAGCGACAGCTCCCGGACCGCCGGCTGGATGTTCTGGGCCAGGATCGAGCGCCACATCGCCAGGCCGGGATGCACTTTCACCATCGTCTTGTGCTCCCGGTGGCGCATCCGGGTGGCATTGGACTCCGGCACCGGCCTGGACTGGTTATTCACCCAGGACCAGCCGGCCACTTTTTTCGTGTCGACTTCCCGGAACTGGAAATCCCGGATGTAG
>JAZDIG010000416.1:0-2637 GCA_043805105.1 Candidatus Glassiibacteriota bacterium
CGCCGCCGCCAGGCCGGCCGCGGAACTCTCGGCCCCGCTGACCGACCGGCTGAACCGGATTTTCGGCCGCTGGGTGGAAAACCCCGACCGGACCCTGGCCGACAATTCGAGCGAAGGGATCACGCTCTACAACGAGATGCTGCGCAAGGACTCCCAGCTGGCCATGTGCTTCCGCCAGCGGGCCCTCAGCGTGATGGCGCAGCCCTGGCGCATCATGCCCGGCGGCAAGCTGCGCGAAGACCACGAGCGGGCGGCCTGGGTCGAAACGGTCCTGCGCGAGGTGCACAACTTCCACCTCAGCCGCACCCGCTTCTTCCGCGGTGTCTCCCACGGCTACGCCCCCGCCGAAATTGTCTTCGAGCGCCGCGGCGACGGCACCGTAGGCCTCCAGGGCTTCCGCACCCGCGACCCCGAACGCTTCCGCTTCGATGGGGAGGGCCGCCTGTTGCTGGTGGACGGCCCCGGCTCGGTCCCCCTGAAAATGCCTGCCCGCAAGTTCGTCCTCAACACCTGGGGCTCGGACGAAAGCCCCTACGGCCAGGGTCTCCTGCGCGAGCTCTACCCCCTCTGGTTCTTCAAGAACAACGCGCTCAAGGAGCTGGTGCGTTTCGTCGAAAAGTTCGGCGCGCCGTATCTCTGGGCCAATTACCCGCGCGGCCTTCCCGCCGCCGAACAGGACGCCTTGCTCGAAGTACTCAAACTTATGCAATCGAACACCGTCGGCATCGGCCCGGAAGGCACCGAGTTCAAGATCGACGAGATCGGCCGGCAGGGCGTGGTCGAGGTCTTCCGCTTCATCATCGCCGAATACGTCGACCGCCAGTACGCCAAGACTGTCCTGGGCCAGACCCTCTCCACTGAAAGCGCAAGCGGCACCTACGCCCTGGCCAAGTTCCAGAAATCCGGCCTGCAGAACATCATCGAGGACGACTCGCTCTGGCAGCAGGAACAGCTCGACGGCGTAATCCGCACCCTGATCGAGATCAATTTCGGCCCCCTGCCCGCCGGCCGGTACCCGCGCTTCAGGATCGCCTACGAGGAAGACCGCGACCTGCAGTCCTACCTGCGGGCGGTGAGCCTGGCGGTCAACGAGCTGGGACTGACCGTGGGCCAGAACTGGCTGCGCGAACAGATCGGCTTCCCGGCCCCGCGCTCCGATGACGCGGTCCTGGCCGGCCGGGCCGAAGCCGCCGGCGAACCGGCGCTCCAAACCGACGAACAGGAGAGTGCAGGATGAGGGATGAGAGCCTGACTGACCGTCAGATCGACGGCTGGTGGGACGTGGCCCGGATCGGCAACTGGAAGGGCACCCTGGCCGGCGCCCCGGCCTCCATCGAAATAACTGCCGCGGACTTGCAGCAGATGGCCGGGGACTACGACCCCCGGGTCCAGGAAGCGCCGGTGACTGTCGAGCACCACCGCGAGGGACCGGCCCACGGCTGGGTGGCCGCCCTGCGGGTGGCTGGAGAGGTGCTGCAGGCCAGGTTCCACCGGATTTCCGGCCAGCTCCGCCAGTGGCTCCAGAGCGGGGCCTACCGCAGCCGCTCCATCGAAATGTACAAGCCCTTCGAGCCCACCGGGAGGGCCTACCTGGGCGCGGTCAGTTTTCTGGGCGCCGCTCCGCCGGCGGTCAAGGGACTGAATCCCCTGCCTTCCGTGCTGGCCGCCGGCGCGCCCGGCACCCGAATTATCGTCTGCGCCGGCGGGTCCGCCGGCCAGGATACCATAACCGGAGGAGATGCCATGGACCGCAACAACCTGGCGACGCGCGCCATCAGCTCGCTCAAGGAGATGATCTGCCCGCCGCGCGAACCGGAGGATCGAGTGGCCGACGGCGGCGAAGCCGGGAACGCACAGGAAAAACTGGCCGCGCTCCGCGAGGAACTCACCGTCGAAAAGACTGCCCGTCTGGCCGCCGAGGGACGTCTGGTCGAGCTGCAGGGGCAGGTCGAAAAGAGGCAGCGCGAAGAAAACCTTTCCGCCTTCGCCGCCACCCTGCTCCAGGCCGAACAGCAGAGGAAGATCACCCCCGCCGAACGCAAGGGCTTGGCGAGCCTGGGCGCCCGGCTGGACGAGGACGGCCGCCGGACGATCCTGGAGGAAATCTCTCTCCGGGAACCGCTCGCCCTGTTCGAAGAGCTGAGCGCGCCGGAGACCGAGGCGGCCGGCCGCGGCGATTCTTCCCGCCGGCGGGCCCTGTTCGATGGCTTCCCGGAAGACCCGGAGCACGATCGGGCGCTGGAGCTGATGGCCGCCGAACCGGGAATGTCTTTCGCCGAGGCCATCCGGCGAGTTCGCTCCGCCGCATAGTTGGTATAAAAACTATAATATGGAGATCATACGATGTCCGTGAAACTGAGAGAACGGCTGATCAACACCGATACCTTTACGGTCGGTACCGCCGACATCGCCCGCGGCAGCTGCGTGGTGCTGAACAGCGGCGTGGTGGACGCTTCCGGCGCCAACGCCGTCAAGTTTGTCGGTATCACCACCGAAACCGGCTACGCCGGCCGGGACGTGCGCGTGGCCCAGGGCGGCAGCACCGTGCTGGCCCTGGCCGCCGACGGCAACATCAGCGAGGGCGACTGGCTGGCCAGCGACGCCGACGGCAAAGTCACCACCGCCGGGGCTGCGGCC
>JAZDIG010000417.1:0-8017 GCA_043805105.1 Candidatus Glassiibacteriota bacterium
GCTTTTGTCAAGCTTTTTCCTTGATTTTCAAGGCCGGAAAATCTATCATACCAAATTGATCCGATTCACCGGAAATTCTCCACCCGCCGCCCGGCGGGTGTTTCACAACTGGATGAATCCGGCGCTGCCTGCCGGGGGTCTGAACCGTGGCAAAGAAAAATCCCGAAGACGAAAAAGGCCTCAAGGTCGTGGTACGCAACCGCAAAGCGAGCCACCTCTATCACCTGCTGGAAGAGTACGAGGCGGGTCTGGTGCTGACCGGCACCGAGGTCAAGAGCCTGCGCGCGGGCAAGGCCAGCCTGCCGGAAAGCTATGCTGAAATCAGGGGCGGCGAAATCTACCTGGTGGGCTGCCACATCAATGAATACAGCCAGGGCAACCGGCACAACCACGACCCTTTGCGCGACCGTAAGCTCCTGCTGAGCCGGAAGGAAATCAGACGCCTGCAGGGCAAGGTGCTGGAACGCGGCCTGACCCTGGTCCCCCTGGCCATTTATTTCCGCGATGGCTGGGCCAAGGTGAAACTGGCCCTGGCCCGGGGCAAGAAACTTTTCGACAAACGGGAAGACCTCAAGCGCCGGCAGGCCCAGCGTGAGGCGGACCGGGCCCTGCGCCGCACGGAAACCGGTTGAAGCGGAACTGGAGTGCCGGACAGGTTTACTATAACATGCAACCGACCGCTCGAATATTACTGGCAGTCGCAGTCCTGCTCGCTCTGCCGGCAGAGGGCCTGCCGACCGCATTCAGCGTTCTGGTGCAGCCGGAGCAGCGTTCGGTCGATCTGACGGTGGTGAGCGCCGAAAACGCCGACTACCTCGACCTCGGCGCACTGGCCGCGGCCCTGGGCGGCTGGCTCGGCTGGGAAACCGTGGGCGAGCGGATCGAGTGGGAGCTGGACGGAGTTCACTTCGTCTTCGATGACCTGCTCACCTTTTTCAGCGCCGGAGCCGGGCAGTATCAGCTTGTCGCTCCCTGCCGGCTGGATGCCGGCCGTTTCCTGGTGCCGGTGCAGGTGGCTGTCGAATACCTGCCGCGGCTGTTGCCGCAGCGGTTCAGCTACAACAAGCTCGACAGCCGTCTGGTCGACCGCGGCGCTCAGACCCGGACGCTCTCCGGCGCACGGCCGGCGCAGCCCCGGCCACCCGGACAGCCCCGGCCACCCGGGGCGGCTGGAAGCGGCCAGAATTACCGGATCCGGGCCGTGGTTATCGATCCGGGCCACGGGGGCCAGGACCCCGGTACGATCGGCCGCCGCTACAAATTCGATGAAAAGCAGATAGTACTGGATGTCGCCGCCCTGGTGGCGAAAAACCTCAAAAAGAAAAGCGACCTCGAGGTTATCCTGACCCGCGAGCGGGATGAGTTCATCCCCCTGGCCGAACGCGGCCAGATCGCCAACCGGAAAGGGGCCGGCCTGTTCGTCAGTATCCACGTCAACGCTTCCTCGGACCGGCAGCTGAACGGATCGAGCACTTACTTCCTCAGCGCCGCCAAGACCGATGAAGAACGCGCCACCGCCATGCTGGAAAACGGGGCGCTCAAGTATGAAGTGGATGAACGGGACCAGGGCCGGCGTGATGAAATCAGCCTGATCCTGCAGGATATGGCCCAGAACGAGTACCTGCGGGAGAGCCAGGAGCTGAGCTCGATCATCCAGAAGGAAATAGCCAAAATCAAGGGAATGAACGACCGTGGCCTGCGCCAGGCCAATTTTGCTGTGCTGCGCGGAGCTTACATGCCGGCCGCCCTGGTCGAAACGGCCTATATCTCGAACCCCGCGGACGAAAAGCTGCTCAATTCGACAAGCTTCCGCAGCAACCTGGCCGAGGCGATCACGGCGGGGATTCTCAAATACGTCGACCAATACCACCGGAAACTGATCGGAAAGTGATGGCGGGCGGGGGCCGGTTCGCCGCTGGCTGTGGACATGCGAGACCCTATGAGCTTCTCTGGAATAAAATACACCGTTATCGCCGCCTGGATTGCCGCACTCCTGGCCGGCTGCACCGGCTACCGCACCTACAATTCGCTGCATTGGGCCAAGGAAGCGTACAAGGAGGGGATGCGGGCCAAGCGGGACTCGGAAAGGCAGGCCCGCAGCCGTAACCTCGCCTTCACCCGGGAGCGCATACCCGGAACCATCGTCCCCGGCGCGCAGAATTTCGAGGAGGCGGCCCGTAAGTGTCTGGCTTTTCTGGCCCAGGCCCCTGAAGGCCGCCGCTCGGACGATGCGCTGATCCTGATGGGCAAGGCCTTTTTCGAGCTGCGCCGGTACATCCAGGCCGAATCCAGTTTCCAGAAACTGCTCGACACCCAGCCCAAGAGCAAGTTCCGGGACGATGCGATCTACTTCATCATCCTGATTAATCTCGAACGCGAAGATGTGGGCCTTGCCGATCTGTCGATCACCAGGCTGCTGGATGAATACCCCAAAAGCAGCTACCGGCCCGTGGCCCAGTTGCGCATGGGCGAAAAACTCATCAATATCGGTGAAACGGACCGGGCGCTGGAAGTGTTGTCGGGAGTCCGGGACAACTACCCGAAATTCGACGGGCGGGGTGAGGTGCTGAGCCTGATCGCCCGCATCTATTTCGACAATAAAGACTACGCGAGCTCTCTGCCGATCTACGAAAAGCTCTACAAAGATGGGGACAACAGTGCCCAGCGGCGCGAGGGGGTAATCGGCATGGGACGCTGCACCTCGAACCTGGGCCGACACGAGGAGGCCCTGAAATATTACCAGGCGGCTCTTCTGGAATCACGCTACGCCGAGGAGAGGGCCGAGGCGCAGCTTGGGATCGACGAGGAATACGTCTATCTCGGCCGGGTCCAGGCCGCGCTCGACGGATTCGAACAGATCGTCGAAGACATCCCCCGCACGGAATATTCGGCTGCCGCCTGGTTTCAGATCGGCAAGATCTACAAGGATTTCGTGCGGTTCGAGGGGATGGATTCGATAGCGCTGGACAGCGTGGCGCTGAAAATTTTTACTCTCAACAGCAAGTCTCTCGAACCGATGGCGGGCCTGAGCCAGCGGCTTCTGGCCTACAAACTCGCCGAAATGGCTTACCACAAAGTACGCAGTGAAGACCCCTATTCGGTGTTCGCCGATGAGACTGAGCCGGAACTGGAGGATGTGCGCGACCTGTACTCGATTTACGAGCAGATTGGAGCGAGCGATTCGACCTCGAGCGCCGATGCCCTGGCCCGGCTGGAATTCCTGCTGGCGGAAAACGATGAATCCAACGGCCGGCTCGAACTGGCCAGAGCGCGTTACGAAAGAATCCTTTTCGAATATCCCAATTCCATCTGGATCCCGAAGGCCGCATTGAACGCGGCCCGCACTAATGCCATGCTGGCCGACAGCACGCGCTGGCGGCAGACCCTGCAACTGGTGATCGAAAACTTCCCGGACACCCGCTATGCCGACCGGGCCCGCCGGGAGCTGGCTATTCCGGTGCCGGACCGGCCGCCCAATTTCTACCTCGATGAGCTGGCCGCTTACACCCCGCCCAAGATCGAGCGGAAGGCGGCGGGTGCAGCCGGGCCGGGTGGCGCGTTGGCGCCAGGGGCGCGGCCCCGGCCGGGCCAGGAGTCATGGCTGCAGTATCGGCGCCGCCTGTGGCGCGAAAAAACCCATCCGGGAGGTGGGGCTTGATTCCGGTTTTCGAGTGGGTCCGGGTGACGGAAATCCGGGAACTGGCTGAAAAAACTTACGTGATCGGTTTCGAGGAACCCCGGAGTGCAGCGCAGCTGCTTCCGGGTCAGTTCTGCATGATATCCCCGGCGCCGGGGACTTCCAGCGTCTATATCCCCAGACCTTTCAGCTACTACCAGACCTCGGGTAACAGGATCGAGATTCTCTTCCGCACTTTCGGCCGGGCGACCCGCTGGATGGCTCACCTGAGCGCCGGAGACAGGATCGGAGTGTTCGGTCCGCTGGGCAACGCCTTCAGCCTGCAACCCCAATCCGCTCGCGCCATCCTGGCCGGCGGCGGAATCGGCCTGCCGCCCCTGGCGCTGCTGGCCGGACGGCTCGCCGAGGCTGACCCGGCCCTCGAAGTCGATCTGGTCTACGGCGAAACCGAGGGATCGCGCGTGGTAAATCTGAAGGGTGTTCTGCCCGGAACTGTCAGGCTGCACCTGGCCACCGAGGATGGCGCGGTCGGCAGGAAGGGGCAGGTCACCGACCTCCTGTCCGATCTGATCGCCTCCTGCGGCAGCCGGCCCGCGCTCTACACCTGCGGCCCGAAGGCGATGCTGGCTGCGGTCAGCCGGATGATCGATCCGGAGCGGGTGACGCTGTTCGAGGCCAGCTGCGAGGAGCACATGGCCTGCGGCAAGGGAATCTGCCAGGGCTGCGTCATCCCGGTGAAGGCCCCCGGAGACCAGACCCGCTACGTCCGCTGCTGCACCGAGGGCCCGGTCTTTAACGGCTTCGAGGTTAAATGGGAGACAGGCTGAAAGTACACGCGCTGGGACTGGAGTTCCAGAACCCGGTGCTGGTGGCCAGCGGCACGTTCGGTTACGGCGACGAATACTGGGAGGTGATGCCGTTCAGCCGGTTCGGCGCCCTGGTGACCAAGACAATCACGGCCAATCCCCGGGAGGGCAATCCGCCGCCGCGGATAGTCGAGACCGACAGCGGGATGCTCAACTCGATCGGCCTGGCGAACGTGGGCCTGGAAAAATTCCTCGCGGAAAAGCTGCCCTGGATTGCCGGGCACGCCGGGAATTCCCGGGTGATAGTCAACGTGGCCGGCTTTTCCACCGAGGAGTTCGTCCAGGTGGCCGCTGCGGTCGGCGGTCGGCCGGAAGTGGATGCGATCGAGGTGAACCTGGGCTGCCCCAACGTCAAGGCCGGCTACATCCATTTTGGCGCGGACCCGGAGAGTATCCGCCGGGTGATTGCCGGTATCCGACAGAACGTCAAGGTCCCGCTGGTGGCCAAGCTCACCCCCAACGTCACGGACATTGCCGCGCTGGCCGAGGCGGCGGTGGATGCAGGGGCCGACTGCCTCAGCCTGATCAACACCCTGCCCGGGATGAAAATCGACATCAAGCGCCGCCGGCCGGTGCTGGCGATGGGCTTCGGCGGGCTTTCGGGGCCGGCCGTGCGGCCGGTGGGCGTGGCCTGCGTCTACAAGGTCTACCAGCAGCTCGTGCGCATGCAGGCGCCCGTGCCGATTATCGGCATCGGCGGGATCACTTCCGCCGCGGATGCCCTCGAATACGTGATGGCCGGCGCCTCCCTGGTCCAGGTGGGCACGCATAATTTCGTGCATCCCCAGGCCGCCGGCCTGGTGATCGATGAGCTCGAAGAATACTGCAATAGCCAGAACATCCGGATTACCGACCTCGTGGGCTGCGCCCACGAACGCTGAAAAATCGAGTCAGGGAGCGCGAAAAGTGGAAACAGCCGAAGTTCTCGAATTGTTCAGCCGCTACGATGCTTATCTGGAAGGCCATTTCCTGCTGACCAGCGGCCTGCACAGCCCGCATTATTTTCAGTGCGCGCGCGTACTTCAGTATCCCGGCCCGGCGGAAAAACTGGGGGCCGCCCTGGCCGCCAGGCTCGGAATGGCCGGCCGGGCGACCACGGTCCTGTCGCCGGCCATGGGCGGACTGATTATCGGCCACGAGCTGGGCCGGGCCCTGGGCTGCCGGGCGATCTTCGCCGAACGCCAGGACGGGGCGATGAGGCTCAGGCGCTTCAACATCGCCTCCGGCGAAAAAGTGGTGGCCGTGGAGGACGTGGTCACCACCGGCGGTTCGTTGGAGGAAACCGTGAAGCTGGCCCTGGAAGCCGGGGCGGAAGTGATAGCCCGCTGCTGCCTGGTGGACCGCTCGGATAAGAATAATCCGCCGGTGCCCGGGCTGGTCAGCCTGGTCAAGGTGGACGTGATCAACTACAACCCCGCCGATTGCCCGCTGTGCAAAGGGGGGAAACCCCTGGTCAAGCCGGGCAGCCGAACCCCCGGGAAGGCCTGATCGCCGATGGTCCGCTTCAGAATTTACAACACGCTCACCCGTTCGGTGGATACTCTCGACCCGGTGGAACCGGGCCTGGTCAGGATTTACTGCTGCGGGCCCACGGTCTACGACTATCCCCATATCGGCAACTGGCGCACCTTCACCTTTACCGATCTTCTCCGGCGCAGCCTCCTGGCCAACGGCTACCGGGTGTTGGAGGTGATGAATCTTACCGACATCGACGACAAGATCATCGCCGGGATGGTCCGCGAGGGGAAATCGCTCGAGGAATTCACCGCTCCTTTCGTGGAGGCGTTTTTTGCCGATCTGGACAGATTGCGGATTCAGCGGGCCGAACACTATCCCCGGGCCACCGGGCATATCGGGGAAATTGTCGAGCTGATCGGGCGCCTGGAAGAGGCCGGCCACGTATATCGGAGCGGCGGGTCGGTGTACTACCGCATCCGCTCGTTCGACGGCTACGGGCGGCTGAGCCGACTGGATGCCGGGGGCATCCGGGACGGCGCCCGGGTGGACGTGGACAGCTACGACAAGGAAAGCGCCCGCGACTTCGCCCTCTGGAAGGGCGGGAAAGAGGAGCCGGTGGGCTGGGACAGCCCCTGGGGCCGGGGACGGCCGGGCTGGCACATCGAATGTTCGGCCATGAGCATGAAGTACCTGGGCGGGACTTTCGACCTGCACCTCGGCGGCGTGGACCTGATCTTCCCCCACCACGAAAACGAGATCGCGCAGAGCGAGGGCGCCACCGGTGGGCCCTTCGTCCGCTGCTGGGTGCACGCCGAACACCTGCTGGTCGAAGGCGAGAAAATGAGCAAGTCGCTGGGCAATTACTACACTCTCGGCCACCTGCTGGACAAGGGCTTTAAGCCCTCGGCCATCCGCTACCTCCTGCTTTCGACCCACTACCGCAGCAAGCTGAATTTCACTATCGAGGCCCTGCACGGGGCCGCCAGCGCGGTGGGCCGCCTGCGCGACTTCGAAAGGAGGCTGGAGGATTACAGCCCCCGGGCTGAGGCCGCTCCGGCGCCGGCAGTCAGGTGCGCCGAGGCTTTCACGGCCGCTCTGGCCGATGACCTGGCAATCGGCGTGGCCCTGGCCGCGCTGTTCGATTTCGTGCGGGAGGTGAACCGGCAGATCGATGAGGGGACGCTGAGCGGGGAGGGACGCCGCCGGGCGATCGACGACCTCCACGAATGCGACCGGGTCCTGGATGTGCTCCGGCCGGATGCCGAGGCCGGGGATGAAGGACTGGCCGCCTGGGTGGAAAAGCTGGTGGCCGAACGCAACCAGGCCCGTACCCGGAGGGATTTCGCCCGGGCGGATGCAATCCGCCTGGAGCTGGCCGACAAGGGGATTCTGCTCGAGGACGGCCCGCAGGGGACCCGCTGGAAGAGAGCGGAATGAGCCTGGCGCCCGGACGGATTTCGACTGTGAAAAATATTGACAAAGAGACCGTGAAGTATATATTATTGATATTTTCCGCGATAACTGGAAACGTCACGCTGGCGTAGCTCAATCGGTAGAGCAGCTGATTTGTAATCAGCAGGTTACGGGTTCGAGTCCCCTCGCCAGCTCCAGGTTCGCCGGAGGGGTTCCCGAGAGGTCAAAGGGAACAGACTGTAAATCTGTCGGCACCGCCTTCGGAGGTTCGAATCCTCCCCCCTCCACCATTTTCAACGATTAGGCGGGAATAGCTCAGTTGGTAGAGCATCAGCCTTCCAAGCTGAGGGTCGCGGGTTCGAGTCCCGTTTCCCGCTCCAAAAAGGTGTACAGAGCCCACGTAGCTCAGTAGGTAGAGCGCATCCTTGGTAAGGATGAGGTTCATCGGTTCGATCCCGATCGTGGGCTCCATTTAATGTTATTCCCCGGGAGGATCTCGTTCAATGGCCAAGAAGAAGTTTGAGCGGACAAAGCCGCACGTAAACGTAGGGACGATAGGGCATGTTGATCATGGAAAGACGACGTTGACGGCGGCGATCACGCGGGTATTGAGCAAGCGGAATTTAGCGGATTACGTGCCGTT
>JAZDIG010000418.1:0-3101 GCA_043805105.1 Candidatus Glassiibacteriota bacterium
CGGCTGGCGCTCAAAGAGAAAGGCCGTCACACCGACTGTCTGGTAATGACCGCCACTCCCATTCCCCGCAGCCTGGCCCTCACCCTCTACGGCGACCTGGACGTATCCGTGATCGACGAGCTGCCGGCGGGCCGCAAGCCCATTGCCACCCATATCGTTCCCGAACGCAAGCGGCCGGACATGCAGAAATTTATCGGCGAGAGGCTGGCCGCCGGCGAACGGGCCTACGTGGTCTGCCCGCGGATCGAGGAGACCGAGGAGAGCGAGCGGGCCAGCGCCGAGGCCTGGTTCGTCCGCTACCGGGACGAAATCTTCCCCCAGCGCAAGGTGGTGATGCTCCACGGCCGCCTGGCCTCGGCCGAAAAAGAAGCCGCCATGCGGGAATTCGAATCCGGCGAGGCGCAGGTGCTGGTCGGCACCACCGTGATCGAGGTGGGGATCGACGTGGCCGCAGCCACCGTGATCGTGATCGAGAACGCGGAGCGCTTCGGCCTGAGCCAATTACATCAGCTCCGGGGCCGCGTGGGCCGCAGCGACCGGCAGAGCTGGTGCCTGCTCGTCCCCTCACCGGGCGTGGGACCCGATAGCCGCGCCCGGCTTAAAATTCTCGAGGCCACCAATGACGGCTTCCGGATCAGCGAGGAGGACCTGCGCCTGCGCGGGCCTGGGGACTTTTTCGGCGAAAGGCAGAGCGGCCTGCCCGAGCTGAAAGCGGCCGACATCGTGGAGGATTACCCGGTGCTGGTGGAAGCGCGCCGGGAAGCGGAAAAGATTCTGCGGGAAGACCCTCATCTGGCCCTGCCCGAAAACCAGCAGATGCGCAAAGAGCTGATCCTGCGCTACCGTAACCGGGTGGGCTTCCTGCGGGCGGGATGACCAAAGAAGATAAAAGATTCCAAACCTGACACACCCCTGAATTGGACTGCACCCATAGTGTCTAACCATATGGGTGCAGTCCACCCGTACCCGGTACGGGGCGATGCAGGGCGGGGTGTGTTATGCGGGAGGCCCGGCGGTCGTCCCAGTTCTTCTTTCGCGACCGGCTTTCTGTGAAAAACGTCTTCGAGTGTTTTATATTCGACTTCGAACGCCCATCCCGGAGGTGGCATGGCATATCGGCGGTTCGGCAGGTCTATGGTTCTGACATTCCTCGCCTTTTCAATCGTCTGGATCGACGCCCGGGCCCAGACCGACTCCATCCCGGCCTTTCCCGGCGCGGAGGGTTTCGGCGCGTACTCCACCGGCGGCCGGGGCGGACGGGTGATCCACGTCACCAACCTCGCCCCGAACGGCCCGGGGAGCCTCCAGGAAGCGCTCTCCACCCCGGGCCCCCGGATTATCGTATTCGACACCAGCGGCGTGATCCGCGGCGACCTGGAAATCCCCTACGGCCAGGTGACTATCCTGGGCCAGACCGCTCCCGGGGCCGGCATCACGATCAACGGCATGCTGGCCACGGTCTACGATGAGTCCGGAAAAGCGCGCTACGACGACATCGTCATCCGCTTCCTGCGCGTCCGGCCTTTCAAGCGCAGCCAACTGGTCAGCTGGGCCGATGCGCTCCAGTTCTCGGGCGGCTACCGCTGCGTGCTGGACCACATGTCTTTCAGCTGGGCCAGCGATGAAACCGTGGACATCTTCAGCTCCCGCTACGTCACCGTGCAGTGGTGCGCGGTCGAGGAATCCGACATGGAAGGCCACATCGAGGGCGTGCACAACTACGGTATGATCAGCGGGCCGGACGGCGGGCCGATCACCGTCCACCACACCCTGTTCGCCCACCACCGCAGGCGCTGCCCGGCGGTGGCGAACGCGCCCAGCGACGTGCGCAACAACGTGATTTACGATTTCCGCGATGGTTTCCTTCATGACAACGACCCCAACGACGGCACTTTCAATATAGTCGGCAACTACTGGAAGACCGGCCCCAGCGAAGCGAACATCTTTCCCTTCTGCTTCTGGGCCGATGGCCATTACTACCTGGCGGATAATTATATCGATGATCCGCGGTATTACACCGGCCTGATCCAGGACCCCTGGGCGGAGAGAAGCAAGCTGCCCGGGATCAAGTATTACGCCGACCGGGGAGGTCTGAAAGCCGATCTTCCCGGCGAGGTGCCGCCGGTGACGACCCATACGCCTCAGGAAGCCTACGAGCTGGTGCTCGAGCGGGCCGGCTGCTTCCCGCGCGACACTGTCAGCCTGCGCACGGTCAATGAAGTCCGTTCCCGCACCGGCCTCTGGGGCCGCCACGAGCCGGCCGACCTGCTGGCCGGCCTGTCTCCGGCCGCCCCGCCCCGCGACACCGACCGCGATGGCATGCCGGACGCCTTCGAGCGCGGCCGCGGCCTGGACCCGGCGGACAGCACCGACCATTCGAAAGTGATGCCCTCCGGCTACACCGCCATCGAGGAATACGCCAACCAGCTGGCGGAGGCACTGGTGGAGTACCGGGGAGCGGTCCCGCCCAAGGGCGACCTGAACGGCGACCGCAGGCAGAATATTTTCGACCTGCTCAGCCTGCTCGGTATGCTGGCAAAAAGACAGAGCTCCTGGGAGGCGGACATCAACTGGGACGGCAAAGTCGACATCTTCGACCTGCTGGCCCTGCTGCGCGAGCTCAAGGCGGGCTGAACCCTCTCCTGCGGCCGGCGGCACTAACTCACAAACGGAGACCCTCTCACTATGAAAACCGCAAGGTTACTATCCGCTATGTCCATTCTGATCCTGACAGTCTTTATCGGCTATTTGCCGGCCGAAACGGTCACCCCCCTGCGCTCGCGCGGCTACAGCCTGATCCCGGCTCCGCGCCAGGTGGAGCTTCGGGAGGGAGAAGTCGCTGTAGACCGGAGCTGGGAAGCGGTCACGGAGGGCACTGGGAGCGAATTTGCCCGGGAGAGTCTCTGCCGCGGCCTGGCCGGACTCCACGGACTGACTGTCACCGGCGGAGGCGGCGGCCGGATCGTGCTCAAAATCGATCCGCGGAGCGTGACACAGGGGCCGAATGAATCCACCCGGCAGCAGGCTTACCGTATCGTGATCGAAAACGGCCGGGTGACCGTGAGCGGGAACGCCCAGGCCGGCCTGTTCTACGGCGTGCA
>JAZDIG010000419.1:0-6328 GCA_043805105.1 Candidatus Glassiibacteriota bacterium
CTCGACCGCTGGCCGCAGGGCAAGGAAATCAACCGCCGTCTGTTCCAGACCCGCAAGAGATGGAACATCATTGACCCGGCCTTCAGGTACTACGGCATATCGGACTGGTACGTCTATTTCGGCTACGCTTTCATGCTGGACGAATACCTGTCGCTCCTGCCGGAGGCTCCCGCCGGCTCCCTGCCGCAGGATGCCGACGGCTGCGTGGTGAGCGAAAGCGGCAAATCGTTCGACGGCGGTTACGCGCGCAGCCACGGCTGGGTAGTGGCGCTGTCCGCGATCAATTCCGACATCCCACGCCAGGTGGAGAGCATATATCGCCTGGAGCGCCAGTCCAGGCTGGATGTCTGGCACGAAAAGACCGGCCTGCTGCTGGGCGGAGGGCACAACCTGCGGGAAGTGGAGGTGCCGCTGGCCAATTTCCAGGTGGTCACCGGCCACGCGGGCGTGGACTGCGACTTTGGCCTAATCAGCGGCGGAGAGAACTGGAACGACAGACGGGCCGCTTACATCCCGCGTGCGGTCAGGGCGGACATCACTTCCGAGCGGCAGATTCTGACCGAATCCTACGGCCAGGGGGACGTGAGTTTCGAAGTCCGGCCGCTGGATGAAAAAAGGCTCAGGATCATCTTCCGCCACGACCTGTTCAGCACCCGCCGGCTGTTCGTGCAATTGCCGCTGGTGGTCTTCTACGACAGCCGGTTGAAGATCGACGGGAGGGATTACGCCGACCGGGAAGTCGAAACCGTACGGGAAACCGTGGAGATGTCAGGCAGCATCCGGGGCGCGACTGTCAGGCTCACCTTGCCGCCGGGCCTGCAGGCCAGGATCAGGCCCGGAGAATGGCCGATCCGCTGGTACGGAGGTGAACACCCGCCGCAGCATTGGGAGCCTTACTACCGGATCAACCTGATATCGGTGAGGGTGGATGACCCAGCGCGGGTGAAGGAAGGGGAGTTCAGGCTGGAAATCGTGGAATGAGCGGGGATGACAGACTCAGGGCAGATAATTAAACGATCCGCGCCCAAAGTGACGCACTCCGGCGTTCGGTGAGAACCAGGGAGAGATGCGTCCCGTGAATCCCGCCTCCGATTACCATCCAGTCGAACATTGAGATTTACATCTTGTAAGGAAACAGATCGAGAAGATAATTGTAGGGATTGGTAGGCTGGCCATCGATGTGGACTTCGTAATGCAGGTGCGGCCCGGTGGTTATTCCGCTGCGGCCGACATAGCCGATCAGGTCGCCCCGCTTGATTTCCTGGCCCGGCCGGACGATGCTTTTCGAACAATGTCCGTAAACGGTCTGCAGGCCGAACCCGTGGTCGATCACGATGCAGAGTCCCAGGCCTTCCTGCTGGCCCGACACGACTATCTTACCGTCGGCCGTGGCATGAATCGGCTGGCCCTTGCCGGTGGAAAAGTCGAGGCCGCTGTGGTAGTGCATCGTGCGGAAAATCGGGTGGAGACGTCTGCCGAAACCACTCGAAATGTAACCCGTGGTGGGGGTAATCGAGGGCAGATGCCTCCATTCTTCCGAAACCTTCTCGACCCGCACCATGGCATCCTGCAGGCTCCGCTTGACGAAACCGCTCTGGCGCAGCAGCTCGTCGACTTTCTTTTCCTGCCGGTAGAGGGTGAGGGCCAGGTCGGAGTTAATCTCCAGCAGGTCTTCGCTATAGTGCGGGGCCAGGCCGCCGACACCAGCCTGCAGGACATCCTGGTCCAGTTCGTCCAGGCCGGCGACAAGCCGGAAAGTCTGGTTCGCGCTGAGCAGATGGCTGAATTCATCCTGCAGCTTACCGATCTTGCGGTCCACCGTCTCCACGTTTTTTACCAGCAACCAGTTCTGCGCCTCCTGGCTCACTAATGCCAGGTAGTTCCTCGTTTTCAGGTAGGATTCGATTGTAAACAGGGATATAGTAATGAGCAGGGTGGTAAGACAAATCAGGGTGAGGAAGGCTGTAAAATAAGAAACAGAGAACTTCCGCACCCGCTGCCCATCGTGAGACATCAGGTGGACAGTCCAAGTCTGGTTTGGCATGGATCTACTCTTTTGTCTGGCAGGTATGGCAGCCGGGAGACCATTCTGGTTGTCAACCATTGTACTCCTGAATTAAATATATTTCAAGAAAAAATTTGCAAAGAAAGGTTTTTACGGTTTATATAGGGTTAAAAATCTTGACTTTTGCTCGAAAATGCCATATTATCTGCGCAGATACTTAAATACTTTGAGGTAATATGCAGGAGACCGAACGTCTTACCCGGATATTCAGGGCACTGTCCGTAGAAGCGAGAGTGAAAATTCTCCAGCTGCTGAAAGACCGTGCGCTCTGCGTCAATTCCCTCGCCGCCCGACTGGACATTACGCCTGCGGCTGTGTCCCAGCATCTTCGGATCCTGCGCGACATCAATCTGCTCAAGGCCGACAAGCGCGGTAATTTCGTGCATTACACGGTAAACCAGGACACTCTCGACCAGTGGCGTAAAGTCACTGCTGATTTGCTTAAAACTTGACCCGCATCGAGCATTAAGCATGGAGGAACCTGAAATGTGCTGTGACCGTAAAGAATGTCAGAAGCCGGAAGAGCTCGCCGGGAAACCGGAAGACTGCTCCGCCGAACAGATTCGCGATTGCCACGGTGAAGACGGCGGGCACCCCTGTTTAACTTCGAACTGAACCGGCTGTTGCGGAATTCGGTTCGTTATTACCATTGTTGGAATGTTTTCCGGGCGAACCGGGCTGCCGATCCGGCTCGCCTTAGATGTATCCCACCCGTTTTATCCGTCTCGTTCCGTCCGAAGACAGTCAGCTTCCGGGAGCTGTGATTGTTCATCCCCGCCCGGACTCACTCTGTTGACAAGCTCCTCCAGCCTTATTAACTTAAGCAGATTGTAAATAGCTTTCAATGTGTAAAGCATTGATATTAATAGCATTGTAGCGAAATGGGACAGCCCATGGAACCGACCAGGGCCGGAGAGACCGGGCCGAAAAGCAAACAGCGGGCGCACATCCAGAGCCGTTTCACCAGGGAGTCGCTGATCGACAAAGGCATCATCGACTCCACGGAAATTCCAAACCAGTACCGGGTGATGCCGGATCTGAACGTAATCGCCATCGGCGGCAAAAGCATTCTGGACCGGGGGGCGTCCGCCATCCTGCCCCTGGTCGAGGAGCTTGCCGCCAACCGTTACCGCCATCAGCTGCTTCTGTGCACGGGTCCGGGAATCTGCGGCAGGCAGACACTCTGTCTGGCCCAGGATCTGGGCCTGCCCACGGGCGGCCAGGCCATGCTCACCGGCGGGGATGAGTCCAAGTATCTTTTCATGTTGTTTGGCTTGCTGGCCCCGCATGGAGGGGTGTGGATGGCCAAGCTGGTGCATTTCGAAAGGCTGCCGCTGTACGTCAAAAACCACATGATACCGATCACCCTGGGCCAGGCTCCCTATTTCTTTTGGGAGAAGCCATCGAAGTACGGCAGTATTCCCGAGCACGGAAACGATTTCGGCAGTTACATTACCGGCGAAGTGCTGGGAGTGCGGTCGGTGATCTATCTCAAGGACGTGGAGGGGCTATACACGGCGGACCCGAAAAGAAATCCCGGCGCGAGGTTCATTAAAAAGATCAGCGCGCAGGAATTGATGGAACTCGATCTGGACGAGCTTGTAATAGAACGCAGCGCCATCGAGAATCTGGCCCGGGGGAGAGTGGTTCGCAAGATACAGATCATTAACGGACTGGTTCCCGGTAATCTTACCCGGGCCTTGGACGGCGAGGAAGTCGGGACGATCATATATCGGGAAACGGGGAAGAAAGGGGACGGACATTAACCGCCTTGCCACCGGCCTCGAAGTTTCCCGCCGCCTGATAATCATCATTGCATGTAACAGCCGGACCGCTTTCATTCCCACCGCAGTCAGCGTCTGTTTTGTTGTCTGCCTGACACAGGCCTTTTCCCGGTCCATCAATAGCTTTAAGGCAACCGCAGCAGCACGGTGAACATGAAAATCGATGCGCGGATAAAAATATTGTACCTGGTGGCGGTTTCGATTCTGGCCTTTGCGCTGAGCGATATTTACGCCTATGCATTTCTCGCGCTGCAGCTTCTCATCTGGGCCTTGTCGGGCACGCCCCTGAAGGAGGCGCGCTATCTGCGCAAGACAGTGACCTTCATTGTGGTGGTGCTGCTTTTCTACATGTTTTTCTCCGCGGAGAAGGATTTCGTTCTGCTCGCCATTCGTCACTATGAAATCAAGATCAGTTCGGCCGGTTTTTTCGAGGGGCTGCGGATGAGTCTGCGGTTTGTCACGGTGCTGATAGCCTCGATTATCGTGCGCCACGCCACTGGGCGGGAGGAGTTCATCCTGGGCCTGGTCGGACTGAAACTCCCGCGCAATTCCGCCATCCTTTTCGACTCCACCCTCGCGTATCTCGAAGGCAAGGATGAGGGCCTTGACCTCCAGGAAAGAAAAGATAAAAAGCAGGGTGAGGGCCTGATTTTGAAGAGGCTGATCAAGGGTGACTTTTCATTCCTGATCGATATGATCAACAATCGTCTGGCCGCGGCCCGGGAGCGTATCGCCGACTCGGACCTGGCCATTATCTTCGGATTGACAATCGTGGTCGTAAGTATTAGGTTTCTCAAGGTGGTTGCAGGATTTCCCCTGGCCCCGGGACACAAAAACCTGGTGATCGTTCCCTGTTTGATCGCGGCGGCAAATCTGACCAAATCCAGGTACGCCGCAACCCAGATCGGGTTTGTCTCGGGGATTATTAATTTCCTCTCGGGATTCGGCCGATTCGGAGTATTCGACGTTCTGCAGAGTCTGACCCCGGGGCTGGCCGTGGACCTGCTGGTCCGGCTGACCCGGCGGTCCAATTCGCTGTTGGTTTATGCCCTGATCGGGCTGGTGGCCGGGCTGGCCAGGGCGACCGCGGTGCTGGTGCTGGCGCTGCTGTTCAGGATGCCGGCCGAGTTTTACGTGTTGCTGGTCCCGATGGCGGTTTCGCAATGTGCGTTCGGCGCCCTGTCCGCGCCGATTTCAAAATATCTGGTAAAAAACATAAAAGTCTGATCCGGCGGCAGCGGACCCGCCGGAACTTATAAGCTGGATGGAGGGATGGATGGCAGAGCCGAAACAGGACCTGAGAAGAATTCACGTCAAGAGCCGCTTCATGAGGGAGTCTCTCATGGACAAGGCCGTCATGGAATCGACCGTAAAACAAGACCAGCTTTCCATTCTGCCCGACCATCACGTGGTCATGATCGGCGGGAAAAGTATCATGGACCGGGGCAAGAAGGCGCTTTTCCCGCTGATCGATGAGATTCTGGAGAACGCTCCGAATCATGGCATGGTGCTGAGTGTCAGCGGCGGCCTGCGGGTGAGACACAGCTATTCGGTGGCCCTGGACCTGGGTATCCCGCCCGGCGGCCTGACCATGCTGGCCGGGACGATCGAGGAACAGAACTGCCGGATGCTTTACGCTCTGCTGGCCAAGCACGGTGGGGTGAGGATGGTGCGTGACAACTTCGAGGAGCTGGCGATGTACCTCTACTCCGGCATGCTGCCGATTGTCGTGCCCATGCCCCCGCACTTCTGGTGGGAGAAGCCGCCCAAGTACGGCAACATCCCGGAGCACGGCTCCGACTACGGCATCTTCATGTTCGCCGAGGTGCTGGGCGCCAAATCCCTGATCTACGTCAAAGACCAGGACGGCCTGTATACCGCCGACCCGAACAAGGACCCTCAGGCCCGCTTCATCCCGAAAATCAGTGTTGAGGAACTGCGGGCCATGGACCTGAACGAACTGATTATCGAGCGCAACGTACTGGAAATGATGGCTCGCGCCCGGAAAATCAAGAAAATCTACATAGTCAACGGCCTGAAAAGAGGAACTCTCACCGCGGCGCTGGAAGGCAGAGACGAGGCCGGTACGGTCATCTACCGGGAATGAGGGCTGGCCTGGTGGGCGTACGAATTATATACAAAATTCTGATAATTCGACAAGCATACATATAAATTGCCTGATGCTGAGGGAGGTTGAATGAAAAAGGATTCGGCTAAAGCGATCTGGGAACGGTTTCAGCAGGAATCTCTCACCAACAAGGACCTGCTTCTCGCCACGGAAAGAAAGCCGATCCGGATTATCCCCGGAGTGAAAATAATCAAGATCGGCGGCCAGAGTATCACTGACCGCGGCCGGGCGGCGCTTTACCCGATCCTGGACGAGATAGTCGCGAACCGCCGCCGGGGAAAGAAGATCATGCTTTTCAGCGGGGGAGGCACCCGCGCCCGGCACGCCTACCAGGTCGCCCTGGACCTGGAG
>JAZDIG010000420.1:0-3078 GCA_043805105.1 Candidatus Glassiibacteriota bacterium
GGGGTCTTCGTAGTACGCCTGACGGATCGCGCGGGTGAACCCGTGAGTGGAACCCATCGCATGGGGCGGCACCCAGCGGTCGAACCCGACAACCGAAAGGCCGGCGCGGGCTGCCTGCCAGGCCACGGCGCTGCCCATCGCGCCCAGGCCGGCGATGGCTATGTCGAAACCTCGGTTCATTGCACGGTTACCAGGGTCGGGACCGGCTGTTCGCAGCAATGGGTCAGGCGCTGCCGGGCCTTGCGTATAGGATAAACAGGGACACGGCGCGCCATGTCCCTGCGTGACTTATATATAAGGGTGAACCGGAAAGATTAGCAACAGCGGGCAGGATTGGTTTCGTAGGAGAATGGCTGGCTGTACCCGTGCATTTTACCCGATGATGGCCGGGGCTTTCTGCAGCACAGGGGGCGGTTCGCGAACCACCCCTGCGATAAATTCCCAATATCTGGTGCGTTGAGATCTTATTCTGTTTGGTTAATGAACGTACAACACAATAAAAGGGCAGACCCTCATAATTCAGGGTGAACAGACCATGCCCTTGCGAACCATCTGACGGATTCGAAAAATCTACAGCTCCAGCTTGCCGCTCCCGTGCGCCTCGATGTACTTCATGCAGAATTCGTCCCGGCCCAGCAGGGCTTCCGCGGTGATCAGGTTCGCCATCAGCCGCTTATCCGTCGGGTCCAGGATCGCTGCGTCCAGGCCGCGACCCATGGCCAGCACCAGGAACATCTGGTTGATCTGGAAGCGGAACGGCAGGCCGTGCGACACGTTACTCAGGCCCACGATCGTGTGTACGCCGGGGAATTCGGCCATGATTCTTTCGATCGCGGTCAGCACCACGGTGCCATAGGTGTGGTCGGTGGCGATGGGGAAGACCAGCGGGTCGACGAAGATATTTTCCAGAGGCACGCCATCGGCGGTCAGGCGTCCCACCAGTCGGCCGGCCACGGACAGCTTAGCGTCCAGGGCGGTGGGCATGCCGTCGTCATCCGCGCACATGGCGATCACGTCCGTGCCGTAGTCGCGCACCAGCGGCATCAGCGAATCGTAGCGCTTCTTTTCGAGGGAGATCGAGTTGACCAGCGCCTTGCCCTTGTGCAGCTTCAGGGCCGGTTCGATCGCATCCGGGTTGGGGCTGTCCAAGCTCAGCCGGCAGTCGTACCGGCCCTGGATGGTCTCCACCAGCCAGCACAACAGCCCCGGTTCTTTCTCCGGGCCGAAAGTGCCTGCATTGACGTCCACGTAGTCGGCTCCCGCTTCGAGCTGGCCGGTCGCCTCGCCGAGGATGAAGCCGGCATCCCTGGCTTCCACCGCCGGGGCGATCCGCTTGCGGCTCGAATTGATCCGCTCTCCGATAATCAGCATGCGCTTCCTCCGGATACTATTGGCTGTAATTGAATTTGTCGATTGAGAGTATCTATTTACGCGGCGATGATTCAGCGGCCTTCCGCCGGGGGGAAGATCATCGCCTCGGTGAACCGCTCGTTCCAGTCCTTTTCCGCGCCCAGCTCCACGAATTCCATGCTGCGGGCGATCGCCAGCGCCCGGTCGAAGCACTGCGAATCCACCAGGGCCATGCGGGCCCCCAATCCGGCGGCGTTGCCGATACTCTGGATTCTCTCCAGCGGCACCTCCCGGATCAGGCCGATAACCAGCGCGCTCTCCGGGTCGAGGAAATGGCCGAAAGCGCCGGTCAGAAGCACCCGTTCGATCTCTTCCGGCTGCCGGCCCGCCTTGTGCAGCAAGATTCCGATCCCGGCGGAGATGGCTCCGGCGGCCAACTGCAGCTCGCGCACGTCGCGCTGGGTAAGCACCACCCTGCGGCCGCCTGCTGGATCCGCCACCACGAACTGCCACTGGCCGTTGTCGGCCTGTTCGAGGCGGCCGGCGAGCGACTGCTGGACGGCCTCCGGCAGTTTCTCCGGCGGCAGGAGCCAGCCGGTGCCGTCGATGACGCCCGCGGCGAGCAGGCCGGCCGCGATGTCCATCAGGCCGCTGCCGCAGATACCCCGCGCCTGGGTATCTCCCACCACATGGTATCCCGGCTCGCCGTCTTCCCCGATCCAGAAGCGGTCCACCGCTCCCGGCTCGGCCCGCATCCCGCAGGCGATCCGCATCCCCTCGAAGGCCGGTCCGGCCGCCGTGGAAGAAGCGACCATCCGGCCATTGTCCGCCAGGATGATTTCGCCGTTGGTGCCGAGGTCCACGGCCAGGGTGACCCCGGCGGCGCGGTCCAGGCCGGCGGCCAGGGCCACGCCCACTGTGTCGGCGCCCACGTGGCCGGCCAGGATCGGCAGGAAATGACCGCTCGCGCAAGAGGCTCCGGCCAGACCGCAGTCTGCCGGGTCGAAGCTCACCGCGCCGTTTACCAGCGGCAGGTAGGGCAGAAAACCCAGAGTGAAAGGATCGAAACCGAAAAAGAGGTGCTGCATGGTGGTGTTGCCCACCAGTACCCAGCGGTAGATCTGCGCGATGTCCGCGCCGGCCTTGCGGCAGCATTCATCAGCCAGGGCCTGGATGTCGCCGCGCACCAGGTCCCGCATCTTTTCGAGGCCGTCGGGCTGGAAGTGGCAGAAACCGATCCGGCTCATGACATCGGCGCCGTGGATTGCCTGGCTGTTGGTGCGGGCGCTGCCGGAAATGATCCGGCCGGTGGCGAGGTCACAGAGATAGAGGGCGATGGTGGTGGTGCCGATATCGACCGCCGCGCCGTAAAGGGCGCCGGTGGTGTCCCCGGCCTCCACGCCGACCAGCCGGTCGCGTTCGACCACCAGGGTCAACTGCTGGTGGCCTTCCTGCAATAAATCAGTAAAGCGCCGCAGCAGCTCGAGGCGGGCGGGAGGGGCCACCTGCGGCGGGAGCGCGGCCGCCAGCGCCTCGGCGAACGGGATGTTGAGCTCTTCGAGGGTCATTTCCCGGGGAGTAAAGACTACCTTGCGCGGCACCCCGCGCACCGAAAGAGCGCCGGTTTCCAGTTCGGCGAGCTTGATCTTGGCCTGGGCGAAGTCAACGGATTCGGTGAGGGTGACTGCGAGGTCGCAGTCGAGGGTCTGCCGGCAGGCCAGGCGCCAG
>JAZDIG010000421.1:0-4796 GCA_043805105.1 Candidatus Glassiibacteriota bacterium
TCCGGCAGCCAAGGAAGTGGGCACGAAAGCCGGCGTCGCCAATCCGGCTGAGGACCCCAAGTGCCTCAAATGCCACGTTACCGCTTTCGACGCTCCCGCGGCCATGAAGGACGTCAAGTACAGCAATGCCGAAGGCATCACTTGCGAAACCTGCCACGGTCCCGGTTCGGATTATTCGCCGATCAAGGTGATGAAGGATCGCGCTGCGTCAGTCGCCGCCGGGCTGATCCTTCCGGAAGTTTCGACTTGCGTCAAATGCCATAACCAGCAGTCGCCGACTTTCAAGAGCTTCAACTGCGCCGAAATGTGGGCCAAGATCGCTCACGACGATCCTGAAATCGAAGGCGGCGGCGTACTCAAAGGCTGTAAATGACAATTCGCTGACAATCGCCCCCTCTCCGGCCGGAGAGGGGGCTTTTTTTATGCCTTGAATTACAGGGCCGGATTAGATAATCTTTTCCAGGTTTGCCTTACCAGTCCTCGTATCCACTGCATCCTGGAGAAGTTGAGTTGCCGGAACCTGAAAAACAGCCTGTCAGCGTGGTGATTCCCACCTGGAACGGCCGGGAGTTGCTCGAGCGTTTTCTCCCCACGGTCGTGCGGGCAATGGAAGTCTGGCCCGGCGGCGGCGAAATCCTGGTGGTGGATGACGGCGGCACGGATGACACGCCCGCCCTCTTGGCCAGAAAGTTTCCGCAGGTAAGGCTGCTGCGGCTGGAAGAAAACCTCGGCTTCGCCGGGGCGGTCAACCGGGGTGTGGCCGAAGCGGTCCACGAGGTGGTGATCCTGCTCAATAACGACGTGGGAGTCGAACAGAATTTCATCGGGCCGCTGGTGCGCTGGTTCACGCGCCGGCAGGACGTTTTCGCCGTTTGCGCCCGGAGCCTCGACTGGGACGGCGCGACTTTCCGCGACGGCGGCAAGGTGGGGCGCTGGCGGAGGGGCTTCTGGCGGGTGTGGCAGAACTACGATGTGGACCCCCGGACGCGGGCCGAGGGTACGCTGCTGTTGAGCATCTACTGCCCGGGCGGATTCACGGCGGTCGACCGCGGTCGCTGGCTCGCCCTGGGCGGCCTCGATGAGCTGTTTTCCCCCTTCAACTGGGAGGACACCGATATCTGCTACCGGGCGCTCAAGCGCGGCTGGCTGGTCCTCTACGAGCCGGACAGCACGGTCTTCCACAGCCCCGGTACCACGATCGGCGGCGGAGCCTTCCGCCGCAGCTACGTGAGATTCATCAGCCGCCGCAACCGCCTGCTCTTCCACTGGAAAAACCTCACCGACCGCCGCATGCTGGCCCAGCACGCCGGTTTTCTCCTGCTCTACCTCCCGCAGAGTCTCCTCCGGCTCGATTTCGCCTCCCTGGCCGCCCTGGTTGCCGCGGCTGTTAGGATCGGCCCAGTCCGGCAGCGGAGAAAGAAGGAACAAGCCGAATCCACGGTCGGGGACAGGGAGATCCGGGATACTTTTCGGCGGTTTCTGCAGAGGGGAAACCTGGAACTTAAGCCCTGACTATTTCTGCTTCTACTGCCATCAGCCCGGCTCCCGGATTGCAGGTGGAAAAGACTCACCGGGAAAATCGAAAGGCCGTAGATTTGTTGCTAACCGTCCGGCCTTGTGCTATAATCCACCAACAATTCCGGAAAGACTCAAAACTAAGGATTTACCGAATGGAAGAAACCCCCCTCAATACAGGCGAAGCTCCCGAAACAGGCAACGGCGGAGAGGAACAGCCTGCAGACGACAAGGCCCTCAAGAAAACCTACCAGGAATTTCGCGAGGAGGCCCGCCGTAACGTTCTTTCTTCCGCCGACCGTGAAAAGTACGAGACTTGCGAGCCGGATGAGCGTGAGTTTATCGACGTCGCCTGCCTGTTCGAGTTCAATTCCCAGCAGGTGAATAAAACCAAACGCAAGGTCAAGCTCCGCGACATTCTTCTCTGCCGGGACATCGCGCAGGCCTATTGCCCCAGCCGGGACATGGCCGGCCAGTACAGCGAGGGGATGCGGATACTGAAGAACAGCGAGGCCGGCAGCGAAACGGTCAAGTTCGTCCTGGCGCGCAAGATCTGCTCGATGCTCGAGCGTATCCACAACCTCTACAGCTCCCACCCCCGCTCGTATGCCAGCGCTGACCTTCATCGCGCCGAAACCGAACTGCTGAACTACACGAGCCGGCTGGGCAAAACCATGCGCGATCCCCTGACCGAGGCCCGCCGGATCTACGTCAAGCTCAAAGAGCGCACCGGCTGGGAAATCCCGGCCTCGGCTTTCGGCAATGCGGAAGGCTGTGACGTGCCGCAACTGTTTTTCAACCGCTACTCCGATTCCAGCCAGCTGCTGCTTAAAGACCCGCTGAAGCCTTTCCGCAGCGATACTCTCGAACCGCCCCTGCGGCTCGACTACCGGATCAAGAACGCGGTGCTGATCATGGCCGGGGAGAACCGGTTTCACGTCGACAAAAAAAAGATCCAGGCGCTGGGAGACTCCGCCACTCTCCGGGCCGTCGCTCTCAAGGCCGTGGCTGAAGCGAGAGGCCAGATAAAAGAAGGCTACGAACAGAACCAGTTCGAGCTGAGTGATAAGCTCGAATTCAGCGATGATTTCAACGTGCGGTCGGTCAAGGAGAACGTCTTCAACTTCCTCTACGGCTATACGCTCAAAAACCTGCCGAATACTGCCTCGCGGGCCGATGCCGCGGAGCTGTTCGTGCTGAAGCTGATGGAGGAGGAAAACGATATCGGCTGCAGCGGGTTCTGCCTCTGGGCTTTCCCTCCGGTGGCGGTAAACGATGAGTTCGACCCGACCAAATGGGGAGAGGGTGCGTCGGCGGCCCTCAAGCTGAGGGCCGTGTTCCGGGAGCTGGCTACCGGCGATCTGCGGCTCGCGATGTTCTCCACCAGAATGAACGGACTGCTGACCGAGTATCTGGAACACCAGTTGACCGCGGACCGCAAACATCTTGCCGCCCCCTTCGAAGCCAAGGCCGGGGAAACGAATAGAAAACTGGATAAATACGTCGCCGCCCACCACACAGAGCTGGATGAGTTCGAGGGATCGGTGGAAAAACTCGAAAACAGTAAGAAACAACTCGATGAGCTGATTGGAAACGTACTGGCCCGGGTGGGCGAAACTTTCGGCAAGCGGCCGGTGGTCGAGGGAAGAGAGGCCGCAGTGAATCTGATACGCCGGGCCACGCCGAAACTCCAGGAAGAAAGGCAAAAAAAGGCGGAAGAATCCGACCGGCTGCGGGAAAAATTCAAGGAGCTGGTGGCCCGGAACAATACGCTTATGGCCCACGTCAAAAAAGCGGATGAACTCGCCGGGAAAATTAAAAGCCAGCCGAATTCAGCCGAACTGGCCGCCGAACAAAAAGTCCTCTTCGACTTTTTCACGCCGCTCTTTGAAAAGAATGGAATTCCGGCGACTTTATCCCAGCTGCGCACCCTGGCGGTGGATCAGGTGAAGGCGGTGCGGGCCCTGCTCGATAAAGTCAAGGCCGGCTTCGAAAAATCGGATGGGCTGTTGAAAGCGCTGGACGGAATACTGGATTCAATCCGGAAGCTGGAAGCGCTCGAAAGTGAAATCGCCTCCCTGGAAGAGCGTCACGAATACCTGTCGATAATCCGGGAGGAACGGCTCGAACTCCAGCGCAGCCTGGACGCTATCGAATCCGAACGGGACGAAAAACTCTGCCGCATCGATGAGGCGATCGAAGTTAATCGGGAAACCTGAACACTCTCCCCTCTCCGTACGTTTACCCTAATGAGCCTGGACGGCCCTCCCGCAAGCTGTTGACTTGGCGCCGGGCCGGGCCTATCTTTTCCCCTGTCCATTCCAGCCACAGGAGATACGCCGCATGCCGATCGCGGGCTACGTCGAATACCGGCGCCGGGAGTACTGCAAGGACATCCGCTGCCCGCTCCAGCTCCTGCTGGACGAACAGCCGGAAGGGAGCGAGTCCTACGAACGGATCAGGAATATCTGCCAGACCAGTTGCATCCATACGACCTACGAATTCCATCACTGGCTGATCCAAAAAGGCTACCTGCTGGTGCGGCCCGCCGAATGAGCGTGGAGGGCGGCCCGATAACTGGACAAAACAGGCACTACTGAGGGCATGAAATAGTTCTCATTTAAGCAGATTTTGGGATCGTTCAGACGGAGGCTGTAAAAGCCGTTAATCCTTGGGATTTTCCTATTGGAGCGTGTAGCAGCTGCGTAATTTCCATCGAGGCCAGTTGGATGATTCCGCTGCCAGGCAAGCCTTTTCGAGGACGGCTGTGGGGAGGGGAGTGGAGGAGTCCTCGAAGGCGACCGCCGATGGAGCGGAGTAGAAGACTCAAGTGTCGGGAATAACCTTTGTTTCAGTTATGAAAGAAATGGTTTTGCTTCTTTTACCACTAAAAGAAGTCTAAAAATTATTTTTGCGCTTTGATGCAAACAATTCTATGCCCTGGGTAGTATAGAGCTGAAAGGAATTTGCCATGGACTGGGGTATGAAAAACCGTCTCACCAACGTACTGGCCGACAACGGCCGCTGCTTCTTCCTGCCGATCGACCACGGCTACTTCCAGGGGCCCACCCACTGCCTGGAGAAGCCGGGAGAAACGATCCGGCCGCTGCTGCCCTACGCCGAGGCGCTCTTTGTGACTCGGGGCGTGCTGCGCAGCTGCGTCCCGCCGGAAACCCGGGTGCCGATTATCCTGCGGGTTTCGGGCTGCACGAGCGTGGTCGGCCCCACCCTGGAGGACGAGGCCCTCACCACTTCCATCGAGGAAATCATCCGGCTCAACG
>JAZDIG010000422.1:0-2185 GCA_043805105.1 Candidatus Glassiibacteriota bacterium
CATCCGCGCCCAGTGATAGTGCAGGGTGCAGTTGTTCGGCCGGCCATCGGTGTAATTCCGGAAGACCTCGAATTGTTTCTGCGCCAGCGGACTGGGGATGAAATCGCAGGTGTTGAGCCGGGCCAGCGGTCCCACCCGGTACCAGCCCATTTTTTTGCCCAGGCTGATGATGAACGGGAACTTCATATAGCTCCAGGTGCGCACCTCTTCGGCGATGTATTCAAGGTAATCCTGGTAATCCACCCCGTCGAAGATGCGATTGCCCTGGCTGTCCACGGCCCGCAGCCGGCCGTGGTAGAAATCCAGCGCGCCGTCGGCGCGCACCAGGCTCAGGTGGTTGGAGTCGAAGGAGCCGAAAGTGTCGAAGAACTGCGGCTTCTGGCCGTGCACCTTCTTCACCAGCTCCACCGCTCCCACGCTCCATTCGATCATCTGGTCGATTTGAGCCTGGAACCCGCGGCGCTCCTGCACAGTCAGGTGCCGGTTGACTCCACCCGGGATGGCGCCCGTGCCGTGAATCTTCTTGCCGGCCGTGGCCTTGATCAGCTCCTGGCCGTACTTACGCAGCAGGATGCCCTGCTTCGCCAGGTCCGGATATTCGGCCGCCACCGCCAGAACGTTACGCTTCATCACGTTCGAATCGAAACCGAACAGCAGGTCCGGCGAACAGAGGTGGAAAAAATGCAGGGCGTGCGACTGCAGCATCTGGCCGTAGTGCATCAGCCGGCGCACTTTTTCCGCGCTGGGGGACAGCTTGTCCGGCGGGACGCCCACCACCACGTCCATGGCCTTGGCGGCGGCCAGGTGGTGGCTTACCGGGCAGATTCCGCAGAGTCTCTGGACTATTACCGGGGCTTCCCAGAAAGGTCTGCCCTGCACGAACCTTTCGAAGCCGCGGAACTCGACGATGTGGAACCGCGTGCGCTCCACGTGGTTTTCCTCGTCCAGGATGATGGTCACCTTGCCGTGACCCTCGACGCGGGTCACCGGGTCGATGACGACTTTCTTCAGCTTTTTTTCCCTTATATGGGTGACGAATTCGTTCATCGCTCGTCTTCTCCGGGTCAGTCGTACTTGATCAATTCGTAGGGCAGATCGGCTGCCTTGCCGGTGAGCAGGGCCACCAGGGACTCCCAGATCAGGTCCGCGGAAGGCGGGCAGCCGGGGAGGAAGTAGTCGATCTTCACCACCTCGTGGCAGGGGTAGACCTTATCCAGCAGGACCGGCAGCTCGCTGTCGCTGGGGATAAAGCCGTCCACCACCGAGGGGCCTTCGAGGTAAGCTTCGCGCAGGCATTCGGCAATGGGGATGCCGTTGCGCATGGCTGGCAATCCGCCCATCAGGGCGCACTCGCCCACTGCTACGAGTATTTTGCATTTTCTGCGGAAGGCCCGCAATACTTCGACGTTTTCGTGGTTACAGCAGCCTCCCTCGATCAGGCCGATTTCGCAGGGGCCGCTGAACCGCTTAATGTCGTTGATCGGCGACTTGTCGAAATCGACCAGCTCGGCCAGCTGCAAAATCCGCTCGTCGATGTCCAGCACCGACATATGGCAGCCGAAACAGCCGGCCAGCGAAGTGGTTGCGATTCTGGGTTTTGCCATCTTTCCCTCTGTAGTTTGCCTTGTTCGTGTTACCGATTCAACTGTCCCGGCGCCTGGCCTCGATTTCCGAGCCGATCGGCTGATGGTCGTAAGTGCGCTCCCCAATCGGTGTGCGGTAGGCGGTGTCCTTGACGATGATGCAGCCCACCGGGCAGCTCTTCACGCAGGCGTCCCCGGGGCCGATGTCCACTCCGGCCAGGCCGACCGTGCTGGAGGCCTTGATCCGCATGGTGCCGCCCCGGCCGATAAAGCCCAGCACCGGTTTGTGGTCGATCAGTTCGGCGGCGCGCACGCACCGGCCGCATTGGATGCAGCGGTTGCCGTCGATGAAGATGGCCGGATGGGTGGCGTCCAAATGGCGCGCGGGGAACTGATAGGGGAAGCGCGGAGCCATGATCCTCAGCCGGTAGGCCATCGCCTGCAGCTCGCAGTTTCCGCTGCGCTCGCAGAACGGACAGTAATGGTTGCCCTCGACGAACAACATCTCGATGATAGCCCGTCTGAGGTCGGCGATTTCGGCGGTCTCGTTCTCGACGATCATGCCGTCGGCGGCCGGCGTGGTGCAGGCCGCCATGTTGCGG
>JAZDIG010000423.1:0-4304 GCA_043805105.1 Candidatus Glassiibacteriota bacterium
AGGACCGCGTTGCGAAACGCCTCCGCGGCCAGTCCATGCTCATCTACGTACGGGAAATTGCCTAGACGGCCTACACATATAACCCTGGACTCTTTTCTGAAAGAATTATGCGAACATGGACTGGCCTGGAGGCGGTTCGTTCATATGACATTCTCCTCTGCCAGCCGCTCGACCTCCGACGGCGTCATGGCGAGCAGCTCGGTCAGAAGCCACAGATTGTCTTCACCGTAGCACGGCGCACCCCGATCGATTGGGCCGCCGATATAGGCGGGTGTCTTCGAAAACTTCATCGGCAGCTCACAGACCGGCCAACGGCCGATCTTCGTGCCGGTAACCTCCGTCAACCATTTCAGATGACGCAGCTGCGGATCATGGTCGCAGCGATCCGCAGCAGTCTGGCACACCCCTGCCGGCACCCCGGCACGCTGCAGCGCCATCATGCAGTCGAACGGTTCCTGCCCCCGCGTCCAGCCCTCAACCAACGCGTCTAGGGCATCCTGATGCACCACCCGATCGGCCAAGGTCGCGAAACGCTGGTCATTCAGCCACGCCGCCTGCCCGGCCACCCGCGCCAAGCCTTGCCACTCCCCATCGGTGAAACAGGCAATGGCGATCCAACGATCCGTCCCCGCACAACGATAGGCCCCATGTGGCGCAGCCGGCTTGTACGGCGAGCGATTGCCGTACCGCCGCCATACCCGCCCGTTCGCCGACCAGTCGAGAATCGTAACACCGGCCAGAAAAAGCCCTCCCTCGCACTGCGACGAGTCGATCACCTGACCCTCGCCGGTTCGCTCACGGTGATAGAGGGCACCGAGGACGGCCAGCGCGTACCCATAGGCTCCGATCCAATCCAGATACGAGTAACCCCACCCGGCCGGCATCGCCGGCTCCGGCAAGCCAGACATTTCGCTCAGACCGCTGAATGCCGCGGCCACCGGCCCAACCGTGCGCATCCGGCCATAGGTGCCGTACGCCCCCATGCCGGATTGCTGGATGTAGATGATGTCCGGCCGGATCTTCTTCATCACATCATAGCCGAGGCCGAGCCGCTCCAACACACCCGGCGAGAAACCCTCAGCCACCACATCGCAAATACGAACCAGATCCTTGGCAATCTGCAATCCTTTCGGATGGCGGATATTCAGCGAGATGCCCCGTTTGCCGGCATTCTTGTTGTTGAACTGCCCCCCCATATCAGGATCTTTCACCCCGGGCAGCGGGCTGGTTGCTTTCTCACGCGCTTCCCGCCCCCCAACCGGCGCCATCGCCGTCAAACGTGTGTCGGGATTGTCCTTCCACTCCACCTTGTAGCTTTCTGCCCCCAGCGCAGCGAGGAACCGTGTTCCTCCGGCGGATGCCAGGAACCAGGCGAAGTCCAGAATCTTCACCCCCTGCAGCGGGAACGGCTTGTTATGCAGCGCCGACAGCTTGGGGTTCGGCTCACCGCGCGGCTTTGCCGGAACGCTCGGCCGCCGGACAACCTCACCCAAAACCGCCTGCGTGTCCTCACCCAGCAAGGGCGCTCGGCGGCCCACCTGCCAACTCGTTGCCGTGGCGAGCCACTTGCTGGTGGGGTAAAGAAAGCTGCGACCCTGCTCCGGATGATCGACATCGGCGAAGCTCTTGCGCCTCAACCAGTGCTCATCGACCGCATTCTCATGCGGCTTGCGGAGCGGCGCCCAGATCATGCCGGCTTCCTGCGCCTCCTGCCAGGGCATGTCGGCATAGGTCCAGGCGCGCACGAATCGCTGGACCACGTCCAGCATATGGGCCCGCGTCTCATCGACGGCGCCCGTACCGGGAACTCTGCGCGCCTTGAGGTCCGTGTCCGGCAACGGCGGCTGCAGATCGGCCTGCATGTTGTATTTGGTCAGCAGGGGCACCAGGTTCTTCTGGTCGCGCGCGCCCATGCTGTGCGAAATATACCAGCGTCCATCCTTGGTGTGGCTGATGCCGGGGGAAGGGTTCGGCTTCTCCCCCCCATGTCGGCAAGTCAGTCGCCAAAGCGGCACACGCCGCATCACCCAGTACATGACGTCATGCTCGGTGTTCTTCGAAACCGCCTCATGCACGGCTACGGAGACGTCCTGCCCCTGACCGGTCCGATGCCGGTAAATTAGTGCGGCGAGGATGCCGGTCGCCAGCTGCTCGCCCGCGATATGATAGGCATGCCAAATCTGCGGCGCGATCGGCGGTAAGTCGTATTGCTGGTTCGGATCGGGATCGTAACCGCAATACATCATCACGCCGCCGAGCGCAAGGTGGATCAGATCCGATCCCTTGAAATCCTTCCACGGCCCGTCATCGCCGAACGGCGTGATGCGCGCCGTCACCAACGCCGGGAAGCGGGCGTTCAGCGCTGCCCGATCCAGCCCCAGCACCTCGCTCAGGGCGCCACAGCTGGAATCCAGCAGTACGTCCGCACCGGCCAGCAGCCGCAGCAAATGCTCCCGCGAGGCGGCCTCGCGCAAATCCAGCACCACCGACTTCTTGTTGCGGTTGTAATTCCAGAAGAACAACGAACGCTCCAAGCCAGGTTCGTCATCCAGAAACGGTCCAATCCTGCGCGTGGCATTGCCTCCCGGCGGCTCGATCTTCACCACCTCCGCACCGAGGCCCGCGAGCAGCAAGCCGGTGTATTCCGCCCGCTCATCGGCGATCTCGATTACACGCAGCCCGGCCAGCATGCCAGGACTGGAATTGCCCATCCTGTCGCTGAAGCCGCTTCTCTCCGCAATGGTCTCCTCACTCATTTTTTCCCCCTTTTTATTCATTAACCGTAGGGAATTTTATCTCCTGGCTCGTATCCTGTCAATTTCTTTTAAAGGGTGAATTGCCTCAAATACCTGTTACCCAAGGAGCGGTTAAAAAGTAGGGGGGGGAAATTGATTGAGACTGCCTGGGGAGGCTGAAGTCCTGTTTTCGATCGCCATTATCTTACTGCCTTGGCTTCTTGTCAGTCTCTCCCCTGGGGTGTTAAAAAGCCCCCGATAATTCTATGGTTTTTCTTCTTGACATTTGATTTCGTTTTTCGTAAATTCAATCCACAACGCGTTAGAAAGTTCTTGTTTTAATACGAAAAAAATGGCTGACAGTAAACGGCTCCCTTCGGAGGTCCGTCTAAGGGCGGATAGCCAGGCGGGGGATGAAAAATCTGGGCCGAATGTTCAAACGACTAGAAAGGAAGGGTAGAAATCATAATGACGAATAACTGGGACAAGGTGAAAAGGCCGATTCCTGTACCAGATGATCTGACGAAACCCTTTTGGGAAGCCGCCAAGCAGGGAGTGCTGGCACTGCAACACTGCCAAACTTGCGGGTCCTACAATCATCCCCCATACCCCATCTGCCTGAACTGTATGTCAATTGACCTCAAGGTCGAACCTGTTCGAAGCAAGGGTACCATTTATGCATACACCATTATGTACCACACCGGTGACCAGCGATTTGCACCGGCAGTGCCCTACGCCAGTATTATTGTGGAGCTCGACGAGGCGAAAGGGTGTCTGCTGGCCGGCAATTTGCTCGATTCTCCTTATACGGAGGCTAAGGTAGGGCGTCGTGTTGAGGTCGTCTTCGAAAATCTTAATGACGATATCACCCTGCCGCAATTTCGGCTGGCTGAGGAATAGACCGGTCCTAGAGGAGGGAAGTTGTATGTGGGAAAACCGATGTAAGGTAGCAGTCAGCGGCGTGGGGATTTCTAAGCTTAGCCGGTCGGCGGAGGTCCCGCTCGCTGCGCTGGGGCTTCAGGCGGTTAAGGCCGCCGTGGATGATGCAGGATTGAAATTATCAGATATCGACGGGCTGGCAACGTTCTCCAAGTTTCCCGGAGCGGGTCACGCCATCGTGGACGGCATCTCCATCGTGTCCGTCAACTGCATGATGGTCATGTTGAAGCTTCCCAAGATCAGCTGGCACTGCCAGACGGAGACCGTCAATATTGGCGGGGCCGTTCAGGAGGCGGTCCATGCGCTTGTTGCCGGAGCCTGTAACTATGCAGTGGTCTGGCGCGCCTTGCATAACCCGCCTGGAACCTATCGTAAATTGGCAGGCAACTACGCCCAGGGAGAAGCGCAGTTCACCGCACCTTACGGGTTCGGGGGTCCCGCCCAGCACATGTCCGTCGCCTACACGCGCTACCTGGAGCTGAACAATCAAAATCGGGAGAAGATGGCGACCCTTGCTGTCACCCAGCGCAAATACGCAAACAGATACCCCGATGCTTATTTTTACAAAACGCCCCTGACAGTGGAAGACTACCTGAATTCCAGAATGATCGCTTATCCGTTTTGCCTCTA
>JAZDIG010000424.1:0-8590 GCA_043805105.1 Candidatus Glassiibacteriota bacterium
GTTCTTTTTCGACCAGGTAGACTTTTTTCCCGGCCTCGGCCATCTTCAGGGCCGCCTCGATCCCGGCGATCCCGGCCCCCACCACCAGCGCCGACTGTTCGACCGGCACCCGCCGGCCGCTGAGCTCCCGGTGCCACTTCACCCGGCGCACCGCCCCGGCCACCATCTGCTTGGCCTTCTCGGTGGCCCGTTCACGGTCGGTGTGTACCCAGGAGCACTGCTCGCGGATGTTGGCCATCTGGAAAAGGAAACGGTTCAGGCCGGCGTCTTCCACCGCGCCGCGGAAAGTGTTTTCGTGCATCAGCGGGCTGCAGGAGGATACGACCACGCGGGTCAGCCCGTCACTGGCGATGTCCTTCTTGATCATCTCCTGGCCCGGGTCGCTGCACATGTACTTGTACTCCCGTACCACGGCCACCTCGGGCAGGGTGCGGGCGTATTCAGCCAGGGCGATTACGTCCACGGTCCTGGCGATGTTGGTGCCGCAGTGGCAGATGTAGACGCCGATTCTCTCGCTCATGGTCACCGGCTCCTTGCCGCAATGACCGGCTCTGAAGAGGTGAGGTTGTCCTCCAGGGCCACCTGCTGCGCTTCGAGGCCGAGGGCCAACCCGAGAAGCTGAGTGAAATAGAGTACCGGGATGCTGCAGTCACGGCCGAGCTTGCGGGAGGCCTTGCGCTGGTAGCCTTCCAGGTTGATCTGGCAGAGCGGACAGGCGGTGGCGATGCAGTCGGCGCCAAGACGCTTGGCTTCACCGAGGATCCGGCCCACCAGCTCGATCCCCGTATCGGTGATCGTGGTCATCAGCATACCCCCGCAGCACTTGGTGGCCAGGCCGAACTCCAGCGGCTCGGCTCCGATCCACTCCATAAGCCGGTGCATGGCCCGGGGAAAATCCGGGTCGTCGATCTCGCCGAAAGGACGGGTTATCTGGCAGCCGTAATAGGGCGCCACTTTCAGCCCCTTGAAGGGAGTCACCACGTGCTGGCGCACTTCCTCTTCCCCGATATCGCGCACCACCACGTCCAGGAGGTGACGGACCTGGATGCCGCCCTGGTAACTCTCTCCGCCGGCCTCGAGCGCTGTTTCGATTTCAGCGCGCATCTTCCGGTCCTCGGCGAAGTACTTGTTCGTCTTGTGCAGGGCCAGGTAGCAGCCGGCGCAAACCGTCACCAGGTCGCGGCCCTCTTTTTCAGCCAGGGCCAGGTTGCGGGCGCTGAGCACGAAGCTGCGCCTCTCGCGGATCGCCATGTAAGCCGTGGCTCCGCAGCAGTTCCAGTCCTCCAGTTCCACCATCTCCAAGCCCAGCACCCGCGCCACGTTGCGCGTGGAAATATCATAGGCGCGGTTGGTGGAGGTCAGCGAACAGCCGGGGTAATAGCTGAATGCTTTCTTCTTCGGAGCGATCATGTTTTCTGCGCTCCTTCCGTGACTGCACTGATCATCTTCCGCAGTGACTTGCGTCCCCTGATCCGGTGGGGGTAAAGCGGGAAGCGGCCCTTGAGGAGCATTTTGATTCCCAGCACCATCTGGCCGAAAGCCTTGAAGGGATTAGTGGCCAGGTAATAGCGGGCCAGAAGCTCGCATTCGGCGTTCTTGCCCCAGCGCTCCACAGTCCGGCAGAAAGCCCGGGCCATCTGGGCCGTGGTGGACTTGCGGTTCACGTAGCCGTATTTGCCCCCCAGCCGCTTCAGCTCGTACATCACGTCGGTGAACTTGATCCCCGCCGGACAGCGCACCGTGCAACTGTAGCAGGACGAACACAGCCAGACAGTGTTCGATTTCAGCACGCGTTCAAGCATCCCCGCGCGCAGCGCCGCGATGATCTCCCGCGGCGTGTACTCCATCCAGCTCGCCGTCGGACAGCTCGCCGAACAGGTGCCGCACTGCAAGCACTGTTTTATCCGCTCACCGTCCGGGATCGAGTAGATGTCTTCGAGGAATATCGTCTTCAGCCGGTCGCCGGCGACTGCTTCCATCGCTCCTCCGCCGAAGAGGTGAAGATGGGCCGCTTGGAAAGAAAGTTCGCAGGCAGAATAAAGGCATCAAGCGTGCCGGATGATAAAACATTCGCACTTAATCTGATAACAGGCTGATATTCTTCGAGTTACAGAATCGGGCAGATTGGCTTCGTTCTGGGGATTGGCGGCCGCGGCCGACGGGTTTCCGTTTACTCCACGGTTTTCCGTGGCTCATTCGAGCCCGTATTTGCGCAGCTTGTCGCGGAAGGTGGAGGGTTTCATGCCGATACTGCGGGCGGCCCGGGTCTTGTTTTCCGGATAGCTGGCCAGCGCCCGGCTCAGCAGCTCGCGCTCGGTGCGTTCCACTGCGGACCGGAAGCCACCGGCAGGCGCCGGGTTGGAACCGGGCTGGCCGGCGAGGTTGTCGAAGGATGAGGCTTCCAGCCGGCCCCGGCCGACTACCCAGGCCTGTTCGAGCGTATTGGCCAGCTCGCGTACGTTGCCCGGCCAGTCGCAGGCGGCCAGCCGGTCGAGCACTTCCTCCGCCGGCCCCGGCTCCTCGCCGCCGGCAATCCGGCGCAGCAGGTACCGGGCCAGCTCGGGCACGTCCTCGGCCCGCTCGCGCAACGGCGGCAGGTACACCTCGAGCACTTTCCGCCGGTAGTAGAGGTCCTCGCGGAAAACGCCCTGGGTCATTTTGTCAGCCAGGTCGGCCTTGGTGGAGGCGATAAATCTCACGTCGCATTTTATCGAGGCCGTGCCGCCCACTCTCTCGAACACTTTCTCCTCGATCACCCGTAGCAGCTTGACCTGTTCCTTGAGCGGGATGTCGTCCACATCGTCCAGGTAGACCGTGCCGCGCTGGGCCAGCTCCAGCCTGCCCGCCCGGCGCTGGTCCGCGCCGGTGAAAGCGCCCCGCTCGTGGCCGAACAGCTCGCTCTCCACCAGGTTCTCCGGGAACATCGCACAGCTCACCTTGACGAACGGATGCGCCTGCCGCGGGCTGGCCCGGTGGATCACCGAGGCGACCAGGTCTTTGCCGGTGCCAGTTTCGCCCACCAGCAGGACGTTGGAGTCGCTTTCGGCGCAGACACGGATCAGGTACTTGAGATGGCGCATCGCTGGACTGGCGCCCACCACCTCCTTATCGATCAGGGCATAGGCGCGGCTGGTGGTCTTTTCTGCGGCCGGGTCCTTGCGCGCCATCCGGCGCTCGATCCGGGCCAGCAGCGGCAGAAGCTGGCGGTTGTCGAAGGGTTTAGTGATGAAGTCCAGGGCGCCCTGCCGGATCGCCTCCACCGCCAGTGGGATGGTGCCGTAGGCGGTCATCATGATCACCTCGGTGGCAGGCGCGATCTCCCCCTTGACCGTGCGCAGCAGCTCGAGCCCGTCGATACCCGGCATCTTGAGGTCGGTTATCACTACATCGTAGCTTTCGCGCTCGAGCAGGCCGAGGGCTTCTTCACCGCTGCCGGCCACGCTCACCACATGGCCCGCCTCGGTGAGATCGGCAGCCAGGGTAAGCCGCTTCAGTTCGTCATCTTCGACTACGAGTATTTTCATATTACTATACCCAGCACGGTTGGTTCAGACTGTTTCGAGCACGAGGCTGAAAGTCGAGCCCACTCCGGGTTCGCTCTCCACCTCGATGTACCCCCCCATTTCCGCGGCCAGGGTGCGGCAGATCCAGAGTCCAAGACCGCAGCCCTCGCCCGGCGGACGGGTCGAATAAAACGCCTCGAACACCAGCTCCCGGTGCTCGCGCAGGATCCCGTGGCCGGTGTCGCTCACCTCGATCCTCACCCCCGCTGAATTCCGGCCGTGGTGGACCGTTGTGCTGCGGGTGCGTACGGTGAGCTTGCCGCCTCCGGCCATGGCGGCGATGGCGTTGCTGCAGAAGTTAATGATAATCTCCTGCAGGGCAAATGGATCGGCCCAGGCCGGGGGCACCGGGTCCAGTTCGGTGGCGATGGCGATGTGGTCGGCGGCTTTCAGCTCCAGGAGCCTGAGGGCGGCGGCCACCTGGCGGTTGACATCCACCGGCTGCCTCTCGACCGCGTGCGGACGGGCGTAGTCCTGCAGCCGCACGGTCAGCGCCTCGATCCGCTCCAGCTCCTCGGCCATGAGCCCCACCAGCCTCTCCCGCTCATTTGCCGGGGAGATGCCGCCCCCCAGCCGGTGCAGGCAGTTCTTGAGGCCGTCCAGCGGGTTTTTGATCTGGTGGACGATTCCGCTCACTAACTGGCCCAGGCTGATTATTTTTTCTTTCTGACGGATTTCCCGTTCAGCGAGACGGACCTGTTTCAGCACCGAAACCGTAAAGTAGGCGGCGAAAAACAGGGTGCTGGCCAGGGCGATGAACTTTCCCACCAGGAAAGTGCCTTCCTGGCCGCCGGCCGCCGGGTAGCTGAGCGGGTGCTCCGGGATTATTCCCCGGTACTGAAGGCTGAACACGCTGCCCACCATGGCCGAGGCCTGGGCGGCCAGGAAATAAGCGTAACGCTCCGGCAGGATAATCCCGGCGATAATGATGTGAAAGACATAAAAGAAAATGAACGGGTTGTCGGTGATCCCGGAAAAGTACAGGAGCAGGGTGAGCAGGACCAGGTCGAGGGAAATCTGCAGGAACACGATCCACTCGATCCACTCCTCGGCCAGCCGGTTGATCCGCCGGGCCACCGCCTGCAGGAAGGCGTTGTAGAGCGCCAGCGCCAGCCCGCAGATGTACAGCGGCTGCGGATCGGATACAACAGCCAGGGGGCCGGAGGAAAGCCAGATGACGAAGAAAAGCGCGCCGCAGGCGATCCAGCGCAGGATCACCAGCCACCACACGCCCCGGCCCAGCGGCCGGGGGTACCTGTAGAGGCCGCCGCCTGCGCCCGCAGACTGCGCGGAACAGAAATTTTTTGACCTGTTAGCCGGCATATCGACGCCTGGAAAGATTGAGAGTCTTTCGGGAATCTTAGCAGGCCGCGGGAAAGCGGTCAAGAACCACGTGAACCGGGTAACGGAAGACAGGCGGGGCTGCGGGTGGTTGCCGGAGATCGCGATTGAAGCGGCCTCGCGGTGGTGTCAGAGCAACGCAGGGGCACGGCATGCCGTGCCCGGAGGTAATACATTAAACGACATTGCAGCAAAGTTAAGAAACCTTAATGCCAATCTACCCGTTTGAACCACGCAGGAGAAGCTTTACGAAATCTGCGTAGCGTTTGAAGAGCATAATGTATTTTTTATTTACCCAAAAAATCAAGACCAAGCATGTGTTTCTTTTGTTTGGTATCACCAAGTTCAATCCCCCACCGGGTCTCCATGAAGCTTAGCATTACCAAGCCTCGTTCAAGTATCGCCTGGGGATTCCAGTTACTAACTTTTGCAACTTCGTTTTCAGCGTAACAGCCATACCGGTAACCCACGAACTGGTCTCCCTTGCCATCAACCTTTTCTGGACAAGGCCTATTTGACAAACTAGAGTTTTTGGGTTTTGAGAGCGGTAATAGATTTCCTAAAGAATTCTTCAAAGTCATCCGACGATTTTGTGTCAAGCCATCAAATCGATCTCTCCAGTACTGATGTCTTGCTTGTTGAGGATAGATGTGCTCAATGGACACGAAATCAGATTTATGCTCAGTGAATTCAGGCCAGAAAATTTTGGGACGTTCGGTCTTAGAACGACTTTGCAAGTCCAAATTATACTCAAACAAAAAGTAACGTATTCCTTGCCATTCATAAAAACCTTCTGATCTAAAACGAGCCTGTATCGCTTTTCTAATATTCGCATCCTTGAGTATAGATCCCGTGGCGTCACTGATCGCGCGAGTTACTTTTTCCCCGGTGATCTTGATGTTACTCAGGTCAATTGCGAGTTGCAGTATATTAGGGGATAACTCAAATAGATAAGGATATCCATGATAGTACCTCTCTACTAAAGAGAGGATGAACATGTGTCTTTCTACGGCTTGAAGGAACGCAATTTGCTTTCTTTCATCTGGCACACGCTGCAGAAATACCAAAACCAATGGTTGGAATGGGTCCATGCCTATACGGTTCAACTTGTCAAGCCAAATCCGTATATCAAGAGAGAAGTCCGAGGTGAAAGGATTGTACATCTTGTACCAAGTTTCCACCGCTTCTTGCAGCGAACTCACATAACGATATACATCCGCAAGACTTATACGGACATCCGGTGCGGCATCGCTCGTCACATTCTTTGGAATGAATCGTTTCTCAAGTAGGTCGCTTGCATAATCTTCGTGGTAAAGTCTTCGGTAGCGGATTGGATCCTCAATAGCTGATTCATCCACAATCTCTTTCCCAAAGTAAATGACGTAGTGCGTGAGTAAGAATCGGTCGTCATCCAGGGGATTTTCTTTGTTTTTTCCCAAGTTGTGGTATATGGCTTTCCAACAATCATTGATGGCTCGGCGAAGTTTGCCCCGCTCAAAATCGAGGGCTGAAAACTTTAATGACAGGTATATAAGTCTGTTCTTGAGAAGTTCCAAATAGGAAAGCGGCTTGCCGCGGTTGTTCATTGTCTCAAACGCGACGCAAACATCGACATCTTCCGTAATTGTGAAGATATTGAACAAAAGATGTTGCGTGACCTTGCGGTATAGTGTCTCAAGCTGGTTACGCGAAAGTGCTGCAACAAGATCGGAAAAGTACTGCTTGGCCTGAGTTAGATTAAGTGTGTAGACTGTTTCTTGGGAGGTGGCAGTCGAGGATCTCTCGTAAAACACTTTCGTTTTCAGGAACTCATAACTCGGATTGTCCTTCTCGTAGCCAAAGACGTAGGATCGTGATATTCCATCGTCCTTTGAATCGAAAATGAACTTGCGTTGGATGTCGGCCTTCTCAGTGTAGTTGAGCTTTTCGCCATCTGGAAGGTGCTCCAAGATGACTTGAATCAGAATTATGGCAGTTGTTAACCTCTGTTGACCATCTACAACGAAGTAAGGTTGGAAGCTCTTCGCTTTTACAATCCAATAATCGTCATCCCATTGGCGGTAAACGTCTTCAGGAACGCTTTCCAGCGTTAGAACACCAGTGTAGTGATTACGTCCGGATTCGAGTTGCTGAATGTCGGTCCAGAAGTCCTTTAACTGTTTTTCGGTCCACGCATATCCTCGTTGGTAATCTGGAATACGAAAAAGCCTTTCAGTGAAAATCTTGGATAGTGTCAAAAGTTGCGTATCCATATGTATTTTCTCCTTATGCAAATCATAGTAGCGTTTCGGCTCTTATATGTTTTCGTTATTATATAATATCGGTTCTCTATTTACAAGATGTCCGTATGGCTTTTTACTCCCCATGGTGTTGGTAGTACTCTTGGGGCTTTGCCTTCACCAACCTAAATAGATAAGGCTGTTCGCTTTCGCTCACGGCCCGACGTATTCGGAGCCGATCACCACGTCGTCGAACCAGACCGTGTTGTCCTGCCTGGAGCTGTGGATGTAGATTTCGAGGTTGAGCATGTTGAGCCGCAGGACGTCCGAGTCGCGCCAGCGCAGGCCGTTCTGATGGAGCCTCTCGACCCCATCGATCCAGAAAGCCTGCTCGCCGTCGCTTTTCCCTGGTTCATTGAGCTTGATCATGGCTTCGAAGCAGTACCAGCGGCCACGCTCGATCGGCACCGGCTGTTCCGGCTCGAAGCGGTTTCCCCAGAACTTGCCGGAGTTGGGGTCCGGCTTCATGTCCGGCCAGTAGGTATAAAAGCCCATCACGCCCGGCGAGGGATACTGGCCGCGATGGTTGGACGGTTCCAGGTTGCTGACGAAAAAGTTGGTGCCATCCGCCTGCAGGCCGGCCTTGCCGAGCGGGGAATATTTGTCATCCGTGCGGCTGCCGCAGATGAAGACGTAGTGCATGCCGGTCCCCTGGTCGAAATCCGGGGCGAACATCCCGTACCAGCGGAAATAGGCCTTGTCCACTCCCGGCAGGAAAAAGTACTTGAGGTTGCTGCCCAATTCCTTGCCGTCCCGGTTAAGCGTGGTGACCCGGTACGAGGCTTTGCCGGAATGCACGTACTGAGGGCGGTGCTCGAAAGCCAGCCGGGTGGTGTCCTGAGTGTTCTTTTCCCAGTCCGGACCGAGAGAGCCGGATTCGAAATCCTCATTGAGGATTACCTGCGCATCCAGCCGGCAGGCCGCGGCCAGGGAAAACGAGAGTAAGAATGCCGTAGCTGTCAGCGAGCGCTTTAATCTCGGATGCATGATGGTTCTCCGGGTTTTGAGCAGGGTTTTCGCGTGTAAACGGGCCGGCCTGAAATGACAAAGGTCCGCCTCATTCAGCGGACCCTCGTCTAAAACAAAAGAACGTCAGGCGACTGGTTTATCGATAGTATCCGTCCGAACTTCTATTCAGGAGTCGGACTCTTACCACTGACGGCGGCCCCCACCGCCACCCTCGCCCCGATTCCCCCCCTCACGGCCCCCTCCGCCGCCGCGACGACCTTCGGTGCGAGGCCGGGCCTCGTTGACGAGAATCGTCCGGCCGCTCAGTTCGGTGCCGTTCAGTCCCGCGATCGCGGCATCGGCTTCCGCCTTGGTGGGCATCTCGATAAAGCCAAACTCACGGGACACGCCCGAGAATTTGTCTTTAATTATGTTCACAGCCGATACTTGCCCGTAAGC
>JAZDIG010000425.1:0-10458 GCA_043805105.1 Candidatus Glassiibacteriota bacterium
TACAGCCGCTTCCATCCCATCCTCAAGATCCGCCGCCCGCACCTGGGAGTCGATTACGCCGCTCCCAAGGGAACTCCCGTGCTGGCCCTGGGCGACGGCAAGGTGCTCAAGCGCAGCTGGAACGGCGGTTTCGGCAACTACATCCAGCTCAAGCACAACGGCATTTACTCGACCGCCTACGGCCATCTTTCCGGATTCGCGAAAGGGCTGAAAGTGGGAAGCTGGGTCAGGCAGGGACAGGTGATCGGTTTCGTGGGCAGCTCGGGACTAGCCACCGGCCCGCACCTCGATTTCCGCTTCTTCAAGGACAACCGGCCGGTCGATCCGCTGAAGGTGGACGTTCCGCCCGGCGATCCGGTCGGACAGTCGGTGTTGAGCCAGTTCACGCAGCTCAGGGATTATTACCTGAGCCGGCTGGAAGCGATCGGCAGCCCGGACAGCGCGCCGCCGCTGGTTCAGGACTGGAAAGGAACTTCCGGGGGCACGGGCGCGCGGGACAACTCCGGCGGATGATCCTGCTCAGCCAAAAGCGTGTCGAATTAATCTCGTATAAATAAGAGAAACACGAATTGTAGGGGCGACGCATGCTGCGTCGCTCCTACGGTAACACATTATATTATAAAAGATTACACAGATCTATGCCGTATCGTCTTTTTATGGTAACCCTTGTTGCGATCTAAGGGGATTTTCCAAACACGCTTTAAAGAGTCTGTTTTTCGAATATCCCGCCTTCAAACGCTTGTCTCAGCGGGAGACAGCCGCATAATCCACCTCATTTTCCGGCACCCAGCCGATCCGGCCGTCGAAAGAAACTTCCACCCACTTTTCCCCTTCGAACTCTCCGCTGGACCGCACCCGCACCTGATCGCCCCTCTGGACCACGCCCCGGCTGGAGGCATTGTTGCGCAGGCCGCCCGGTTCGCTCCAGACTATCAGGCGGTCGGAGCGGATCACCGCCGCGCCGATTGCGGCTCTTTCCTTTACCGGCCTGCCCTCGAACGAGACTCCGTAGGTCCAGATGTAGACCACCAGGAAAACGATCAGCGCCGTATTTATCAGCACCAGGGTGAAAATGATACTCCGGTAGTGCCTGGCGATGAATTCGCTTCTTAACGGGCTCGAATCACCTTCCGGCATCGCTCACCCTCCCGTCTTCGGCAGGCTGCCGGCCGGCCGGGCCGTTTCACCGAAATGATAAGCCAGATACCGTCCGGCGATGGTTTCCACTTCCTTCAGTACTTCCGGCGGCAGGGTCCCGGTCTGTTCTGCCGGCGGAAACTTCCGGCCGCTGCGGTAGATGAACCTGAGGGCGGGATAGCTCACCAGGAGCGCTGACGGCTGATCCGTTCCTCCTCCGGCCGGAACCGTCCCGCATTGGTCGCAGGCGATCCCGCCCTGGGCCGGCAGAAAGCGGTATTTTTCCTGGCGGGTCAGCCGGGTTCCGCAGCGCACGCAGTCCACCAGCTGCGGCTCGTGGCCGGTAATGGCGGCCAGACGCCAGCGCAGGGCCGCCAGCAGGGTCTTCACCGCGGCCGGATCAGCGGGTGAGTCCATCTGTCTGAGGAACTCGAGCAGCAGGCCGAAAGCGTCGTTACTCTCCTGCTCCTCGTGGACCACGCTTTTGACCAGCTCCACCGCCTCGCTGGCGGCCCAGAACGCATCCAGGCTGCGCCTGATCCCGCTGAAATGCTCGACCACATCCACTTCGCGCAAGGTAAACAGAGAGCCACCCCGGCCCTTGCGGTAGATCAGTACGACGTGGTTGAATGTTTCCAGGCAGCCCAGGTACTTGCTCCCGGCCCGGCGCGCGCCTTTGACCAGAAAAGACTGACGGCCGTAATCGGGAGTGATGGCCCAGATCACCCGGCTGCTGTCGCTGTAGTTGACTCCGCCGACAATAATCGCGTTCTGGCGTGCCGGGTCCATCGAATTCCCCGCCGGTAATGACGGCTCAGCTCAGAAGCAGCAGTGCGCTCAGTCCGAGCAGGAGGAAAAAGCTGAGGATGTCGGTGAAGTTGGCTACCACGCTCGATGAGACTGTCGGGTCGAAGCCGAACAGCTTCATCACGATCGGGATCAGAGCGCCGATTAGCCCGGCCAGCGTCATCGACAGCCAGGAGGCCGTGGCTACGATCAGGCTCAGGTGGGAGTCATGGCTGATGAGATAAACCAGGGCAAACACCATCAGGCTGATCGCCAGGCCGTTCATCAGCGCCACCAGCGTTTCGTTGAACAGCACCCGGCGCCGGCGAAACTTCAACGATTCGTCCAGTATCAGCCGGCGCAGCGTGACCGCCAGGCTCTGGGTGGCAGTATTGCCGCCGATACCGGCCACCACCGGCATGAACATCGCCAGGATCACTTCCCGCTCGAGCACAGCGATGAACAGCTTGATGATATGGACGGAAATGATTTGCAGGCAAAGATTCAGGCAGAGCCAGGGCAGACGGCTGCGCACCGAATTCCAGATTCCCACCCGCTCTACACTCTCGTCCTCATCGACACCGCTCATGTGGAACAGGTCCTCGGTAACCTCTTCTTCGAGGATGTCGATCACGTCGTCCACCGTGATCCGACCCATGAGCCTGCCGCTCTCCTCCACCACCGGTATCGATAACTGGTTATAGCGCGCCAGAAGACGGGCCACTTCTTCCTGGTCCATTTCCGGCGGCACGGTCACCACGTCTTCTTCCATTATCTCGCTGATCGAAGTGCCCGGATCGGCCAGGATCAGGTCCCGCATGGAAAGGGTGCCGCGCAGCATGCGCCGCCCATCCACCACGTAGATCACGAAAAATTCGATTTCATGGCCCTGCCTGCGTACTTCCTCGATCGCCTCGGCCGCAGTGAGCTTGATGTTGATCGCCACCACCTCGGCCGTCATCACGCCCCCGGCCGACTCTTCCGGGTACTTCAGGAGGGTCTGGATGTCTTCCCGGTCCTCCCGGTCGATCACCCGGAGCACGCGGTCGGCCTCTTCCTCGCTCAGCTCCTGCACGATATCGGTGGCGTCGTCATCGGACAGCTCTTCGAACATTTCATGCAGGGTCTGGTCGTCCAGGCCCTTGATGATCTCTTCCTGATGATCGTCGCGGGTTTCCGCCAGGGTTTCCGAGGCCACTTCCGCCGGCATCAGAGCGAACAGCACTCCGCGCTCCTCCTCGCTCAGCTGTTCGATGATGTCAGCCAGGTCGGCCGGGTGGGTGTCCTCGAAGAGCGTAGCCAGCTCGGTTTGGCCCTCGTCGCCGGAAGCGATCAGCTCCCTCACCCTATCGATATCGAATTCCATCTCCCCTTACCGTATCTCAATGCATGTTCTCCAGTCATTCGACCGGCTCTTCCCCCAGAGTCCGGATCCCCGGCTCGGGCCCCTGTTCGGATTTATCGCCGGGTTCGATCTGTCTGATTTGCAGCTTCTCGACCCGCTTGGGGCTGGCCTCCAGCACGGTGATATGGAGATTGCCGAGCTGAAAGCGTTCGCCGGTCTCGGGGATCCGGCCCAGTTCGGCCACCAGCAGTCCACCGATCGTTTCAACGCCGTAGCTGGTTTCAGGCAGGTCGATCTTGCCCTTCAGCTCCTCGAAACGCGTCCGGCCATCGAGGAAAATGCTGTTGTCGCGACCGATCCGGACCAGGCTGCCGTGGTCATCGTGCACGTCGTGGATGTCGCCCACCAGCTCTTCAAGCAGGTCTTCCAGGGATACTATTCCGGCAGTGCCGCCGAACTCGTCGAGCACCACGGCCAGGTGGCACCTTTCCTGGCGCATCTCGTAGAAGAGGCTGTCGCATTTGCGGGTTTCGGGGCTGAAAATAACCGGGTGCAGAATCGGTTCGCCCTTTTCCACCGGGCCCAGCAGGTCCACCACGTGGACGATGCCGATGATGTGGTCGAGAGTCTCTTCGTAAATCGGGATGCGCGAATAATTGCTCCCGCTCATGCTGGCCGCGATTTCAGCGATCGGGGCACCCTTGGCCGCCGCCACGATTTCGGTCCGCGGAGTCATCACTTCGCGAACGGTGGTATCGCTGAAGTTAAACACTCCGGAGATGTAACTCCGCTCTTCCTCGTCAAGCACGCCCGCTCTTTCGCTGTCGATCAGCACCCGCTGAATGTTCTTGCGGGTGAAAATATCTTCCCGCTCGCGCCGCTTTACGCCGTACAGGCGAAGAACCAGATTGCTCAGGTAGTCTGCGACCTTGGCCGCCGGGAATAAAATATAATGGCTCACCAGGAGCGGCGTGGTCAAGAGCAACACCCAGCGGCCGGCATGTTCGCGGGCAATGGATTTGGGAATAATTTCCCCGAAAAACAGGGTGGGAGGCGTAACTATCGCGGGGATGGCCAGGGCCGACACCAGGATGGAAAGCTCCTCCCGGTTGGGAAAAAGCTGGAAAACCAGGTCGGCGATCAGCACGGTGGCAATGACGTTCATCAGGTTGTTGCCCACCAGCAGGCTCGAAAGCAAGTCGCTGGGACGGCTGGCGAATTTTTTCGCCAGCTTCGCCAACCTGGTGTCCCCCTCGATCCAGCTCTGCAGCTTGACCTTGCTCACGGAAATCAGCGCGGTCTCTGACCCGCTGAAAAATGCGCTGAAGAGAAGAGCAAGCAATATGTACCAGATCTGGGCCAACTGTTCTCCTGGAGCCTGGCGCAGCCGGCTAACGGTCTCCGCCGGGTGACTGTTCCGGCTGTGGCAGTCTGGCGATCCGCACTTTCAGGATCCGCCTTCTGGCCAGCTTGGTGATAACGAAACGCAAACCGCCGTAGTCTAACGATTCACCCGGGTACGGCAGGCGGCCGAAGTGGGTGAAGATGAATCCGCCGAGAGTTTCATAGCCCTCGTCCTCGCTGATCTTCAGGCCCAGGCTATCGGTCAGGTCCTCGATGTTAATCTTGCCGTCCATCAGCCAGGTGTTTTCGTCCTGTTGCACGATCAACGGCTCCTCCTCGTCGTGTTCATCCTGGATTTCGCCGATGATCTCCTCCATGATGTCTTCCACCGTGACCAGGCCCTCAGTGCCGCCGAACTCGTCCACCACGATTCCCATGTAATGCCTGCGCTCCTGGAACTCGCGCAGGGTTTCGCTGCAGCGCTTGGTCTCGGGAACGTAATAGACCTCGCGCATCAGCTCTTCAATCGAAGCGGGCTTCTTGAAATTGTAGCAATAGCCCAGCAGGTCCTTGGCGTAAAGAAAACCGCGGATGTCGTCCAGGTCGCCCTGGTAGATCGGATAACGGCTGAAGCCGATTTCGCGCACCTGCCGGATTATTTCCTCCAGCGGGGTGTCTATCGAAAAGCCGTGGATGTCTGTGCGCGGCACCATGATCTCGCGCACCATCTTATCGCTCAGCTCGAAGATGTTGTGGATAATCATCTTTTCTTCAATATCCAGGTCGCCCTGTTCGGCGCTCATGTCCACCATCAGCTTCAGTTCTTCCTCGAGCATCTGGCGGTCCTCGCTGCTCGCGGCGAACAGCTTTTTAAACCAAGAACTAATCCAAACCAGCACCCGGATGAAAGGGCCGGCCAGGAAAAGCCAGGCCTGCATGAACCAGGTAAGCCGCAGGGCCTGCTTTTTGGCGACGACAATGGCGTGAACCTTGGGACTGACCTCGCAGAAAACGATCAGGATGAAGGTCATTCCCACCACGTCGGTGAAATAAATCACCTTTTCGCTCCAGCCGGCCTCCAGGCCGTATGTGTGCAGGAGGATGGTGGCGACCGCCGTGGCGCAGACATTGACCACGAGGTTACCCAGGAGGATGCCGTTGAGCAGCAGGTCGGGGTTTTCCAGCAGACGCCGGACGACCCGGCCTCTGGCCGGATTCTCTTCCTCGAGCTGAAGTATTTCGAAGCTGGAAAGAGAAAAATATGCCGTCTCGGAACTGCTGAATAACGCCGACAGCACCAGCAGCACAGGCAGGATTATTAGAAGGTATGGTTCCATTAAACTTCGAGATTATTTTCTGAGCCTGAAAAGTTCGGCTGTGGCTTTTTCCGTATCACTTCCCCTGAGTAATTATACAAATACTTTGGGCAGGTGGGAAAATTTATTCAGGTATTCCTCCTGCAGGCTCGACATCATTTTGGCTTCGGCCGGTTTTCCATGGTCGTAGCCCAGCAGGTGAAGCACTCCGTGCGCAGTCAGCCGCATCAGCTCCTCCTCCTCTTCCAGGTTCAGCCGGGCGGCCTGTGCCAGAGCGCGCGGCACACAGACGTAGACGTCTCCCACCAGCGGCATATCCATCCCTGCGGGTTCGCCGGCGGAAAGGTTAAAGGCCAGGACATCGGTGACCCAATCGTGATCCAGGTATTCGCGGTTGAGCCGGCGCATGAGCGCGGAGCCGATGAAAGTAATCGAAATCTCCGCCTTATCCACTCCGTGATCCCTGAGAATTTCGGCTGTCATCCTTTTCAGCGGAGTATAGAGCGCTTCGAGGATTGTCTTGGTCGTCTGGTTCAACTGGAGCTTCAGCCTCGACTGCCGTTTGGCTGGCATCTCTGGCCTTTTCCTGTTTCGGTGGATAGTCGATCCGGCTGTGGTGCACGCCGATCAGGATGTTGACGAATTCTTCGCGGATCCGGTGGATGTCCCGGAGGGTAAGCTCGACATTATCGAGCTGGCCGTCCTGCAGCTTGGCTTCGATCAGGGACTTGATCAGGGTGCGGATCCGGTTGACAGATGGCTCGCTCAGCGTACGGGCAGCCGATTCGGCGGCATCGGCGATCATGATGATCGCGGCCTCGCGGGTCATTGGTCGGGGTCCCGGATAACAGAAATCGCCTTCCCGGAGCGTGGTGCCAGGGTTCTGCTCCTTCTCCTTCGAATAGAAGAAAGATATCGACTGATCGCCGTGGTGCTGGCGGATTACGTCGATTATGCACTCCGGCAGCCTGGCTCGGCGCGCCAGTTCCACTCCCTCTTTGACGTGGTTGGAGATGATGAGACTGCTCATTTTGGGATTGAGCTTGTCGTGGGGATTGGGCCGGCCGGACTGATTTTCGATGAAGTAGAGCGGTTGCTTGATCTTACCGATATCATGGTAGTAGCTGGCCACGCGGGCGTACACCGGGTTGGCGCCGATCCCGGCAGCCGCAGCCTCTGCCAGGCTGCCGATAATTATCGAGTGGTGGTAGGTTCCGGGCGCCTCCAGGGCCAGCCGCTTCAATAGCGGCCGATTCAAATCGCCCAGCTCCAGCAGGGTGAAATTGCTGGTGATCTTGAACAGCGACTCGAACAGCGGCAAGAGGGCGATAGTGATAAACGTGGAGACCGTGGCGTTCACCCCGCACCAGCCGGCCGCCACCATCACGCTCTGGAGCTCTTCCCCGCGGTAGCCGTAATCCAAGGCGAACAGGATCAGCAGGTAGACAGCCGAGATGTAGATTATCGGCACGTATTGCCCCTTGCGGCTTTCCACCCGGCGCACGCTGATCGCTGCGGTTGCGCCCGCTCCCAGGGCCAGGATCAGGATCGAAATCGAGAAGTTGGCCTGAACGGCCAGCACCAGGGCCAGGCAGAAAGTGGAAGCCAGGGCGATCTGGTCGTCCAGCAGGTAGGAGATCAGAATCGAGGCGATCACCACCGGCACCAGATAACTCGGCAGCTCCTCGCTGCCCAGCACGTACCAGGCAATTGTCTGGACCAGGACAAAACTCAGGGCGATAATCAGGAGGCTGGAATATTTTTCGTAAACTTCCCGGTGGTAGAGGAACAAATAGAGCCCGAGGCTGAACAGGATCGAAAGGTAAACCAGCGAGATTCCCAGCTCGCGCCTGAGCTGGTTTCGTTCTCCGCTCAAAAGCTGCCGCTTTTCGAGCTCGGCTTTCAGATTCTGCAGGCGCTCCATCTGCCGCAGGGTGATCCGCTCGCCCCGGCCGATAATCTTTTCTTCCTCGAGGACAATCTCGTCGCGGGTGAGCTTGACTGCGGCGGCGGCAAGCTGGCGCTGGCGGTCGGTTTCGGTGAGGTTGTAAATGAGATCGAGCTTGAGAAAGCGGCGCAGGGTCTGGATCAATAGGCTCTTGCTCACCTCGGGGTAATCCGGGTCGACCACAAGGCTCATCGCCTGCTCCTGCACCCGTTCCACCGACAGCAGCTCGCCCCGAACCAGCACTTTTTCTTCGCTTTCCCGGCGAACCAGCACTTCCTGGTTGGTTATCCGTTTCAACGCCTCATCACTGATCACTCCGTCCCGCAGGCGGGTCGACAGGAAATCCTTGAGCCGGTTACGTACCAGATTGCTGCGTACCGGGTCGAGCAGGTAGACGATCTCTTCATCGGACAGCGACAGCAGCGAGTCGATGGCGTATAATTCATTAAGAACTACCGGCTTGATGGTGAAGCGGGCCTGCTGCTGGCCGCTGCGCTTGACGAATTTATCCCAGGACACGATCTGCTTGGCCACGGCGCTGGTTTTGCGCAGCTTCTGTATTTTATCGAAGAAAGCCAGCAAGTCGGAGACCACCGTCTCTCTCACCTCCGGCAGGTATTCGATCACTGGCCGGACCGCGGCGGCCGCGGCGGCCCTCTCCTGGGCAAGCTCGGACTCGTTTTTATAGACTGGGAAATCGAAGGGAGCGATGATGTCCCGATCGGCCACGCTGCCTTCGCGGATGTCGAAAAAAGGATTGTAGGCGCGCCGGCTGGAGGTAAGGACCAGGCTGAGGCCGGTAAGCGCCAACAGCAGAAACAGGCGGGTGCTCAGACGGAAATATAGGTTCTTCGGCCACGACTCGAGCCGGCTCCAGGCGAGGAACCATTTCTGGAACCGCTTGCGTCTGGACCTGAATTTCCGTATCAGGTCGGTCATTTATTTTCGCTCCCGCCGCAGGCGGTTATTCGTCCCATTTCCGCCACCTATCGGCCCCTGACGCCGGGGAAGCCGGATAATTCTCCGGCCCGGCAATCACGGCCGTGGTATAATCCTGCGGCCTCGAATTCGCGATGCCCTCAGTCCTGTTCTTCCGTCTCTGCCTCCCCCTGGTAAGCCTTCACGATTTCTTTTACCAGCCGGTGCCGGACGACGTCTTTTTCGCTGAAATAAACGAAAGCGATCCCCTCGATACCCTTGAGTATCTGCTCGATCTGCAGCAGGCCGCTCAACTGGCCGTTCGGCAGGTCGATCTGGGTCTTGTCTCCGGTGATCACGGCCTTGGAGTTGATGCCCAGACGGGTAAGAAACATCTTCATTTGGAGGCGGGTCGAGTTCTGCGCCTCGTCCAGAATCACGAAAGCATCGTGGAGCGTGCGGCCCCGCATGTACGCGATCGGAGCGATTTCAATCGTTCCGTTCTCCAGGAACTTCTGTATCTTTTCAGCCTGAAGCATGTCTTCCAGGGCATCGTGCAGCGGCCGCAGATAGGGATTGACCTTTTCCTGCATGTCGCCCGGCAGGAAACCGAGTTTTTCACCGGCTTCCACCGCCGGCCGGGCCAGGATGATCCGCTTGACTTGTTTTTTATTCAGCGCATCCAGCGCTGCGGCCACGGCCAGGTAGGTCTTTCCGGTCCCCGCCGGACCGATCCCGATCACGATATCGTTCTGCTGGATCATCTTCAGGTATTTGCTTTGTCTTCCTCCCCGGGCTTTGATCACCTTCGCGCGGCCGGTCATGTAGATGTGAGACGGTTCGAACAGCTCCCCGCCGCCGGTTTCCCCATCCCGCACTTTGCGCGCCACTTCACCGATTTCTTCCGCCTGAAGCTCCCTGCCGGTCTGGACCAGGGCGATCAGGCGCCGGAGGGTTTTCTCCAGGTCGCTGACTTCCGGTTCCTGGCCGGTCAGTACCATGTGGCCTGAGCGAAGATAGGCTTCGCAGTCGAACATCGTCTCCAGCAGCCGCAAATTTCTGTCGTTCGGGCCTAACAGGCCCAGAATGTCGACTCCCTCGATGGGAATCTTTTTCGTCGTCTGACTTCTATCCGCCGCTTTTACCAATTGGTAGTTCGCCACTCCTGTCAGATGGTTGAAAGGCTTTCACCTGCCGGTCAGATTAAATCTGGCACTTTTTCCCCATGAATTCAAGCGCGGTGCCGCCGGCCCCTGACCGTCTCATTTTCTGGTGATCTTGCGGATGTGCAGCTCCAATAGCTCCCTTTCGTCCACCAGGGAAGGGGAATCCTCCATCAGGGCGCTCGCCTTGGCGGTCTTGGGGAAAGCGATCACGTCCCGGATCGAATCGGTTCCGGTCAGGAGCATGGCGATCCGGTCCACCCCCATGGCGATACCGCCGTGGGGCGGAGGGCCGAAACGGAAAGCGTTGAGCAGGAAACCGAACTTGTATTCGGCTTCCTGGTCGCCGATGCCCAGAGCCTTGAACACCCTGCGCTGCACGTCCTGGCGGTGGATTCTGATGCTGCCGCCGCCGATTTCGTTCCCGTTGAGGACCACGTCGTAGGCGCGGCTGCGCACTTCGTGGGGTGCGGTTTCCAGCTTGTCCACATCCTCGGGCAG
>JAZDIG010000426.1:0-10602 GCA_043805105.1 Candidatus Glassiibacteriota bacterium
GCCAGCCTGACTGTCGACAGTATCACCTACCAGCAATTTATCGACGGCGTGCCCGATACATCCTACTCCGTTTACCTGAATTCGATAACCACCGTCCTGCTCTCGGTCGAATACGAACGGGACACGCTCTGGTACAGCCTGGCAGGAGGCCGCGAGTATATGGCTACCGCCGGCTACCGGCCGGGCGGAAGAATTGACCTGCGCCTGTTCGATTTCGCGGACAATGGCTTTTTTCGTGCGCCGCTGGATTCGGCCCAGGCCTTGGGCAACGGCGACCTCGTCTTCCATTCCTTCCATTCCGGATTCAGCGCGGCCGCCAAAATCACCCCGGCGCTGGGACCGATTGGAGTCTGGGGCCAGCGCACGGAGGGAACTTTTGAATTCGGCCATAACTGGCGGCTCGAAGAGATGCGTTTCGGCCTGATCCGTTAGCCCGCCTTCCCGGCAGCTTGCCAAGCCGCCGCCGCTGTCTTAAATTCACAACACAATTTTCGTACCCGGCCTGCCTGGACTTAACGCGGGGCTTCTCCTTTTGCGCCGAAACGACAGGGAAATTACGACCCGCCGGGAAATCGACCGGGTGATCCAGAGGGCTCAGGTCTGCCGGATCGCTTTTATCAGTGAAGGCGAACCCTACCTGGTACCGTTCTGTTTCGGCTACGATGGCTCCGCGCTGTATTTCCACTGCGCCGTCGAGGGCCGTAAGCTTGGCATGCTCGCTCCCGACACCACTGTCTGCTTCGAGATGGAGACGGACGTCCGGGTGGTGCCGGCCCCCGGCGCGTGCCGCTGGACCATGACCTACAGCAGCGTTATCGGCTGGGGAAGGGCGACCAGGATCGGGGACGAGGCCGAAAAGGTGCGCGCCCTGGACACGATCATGGCTCATTACGGCGGCCCGGCCGGACCGTACGACCCCGGACCGGCCGCACGCACGATCCTGGTGCGTATCGATATCGAGAGACTGACCGGCAAGAGAAACAGCGAGCCGGCCCGATCAGACCGAACTGGACCCGGAAACTGACCGATGACACCCAGAGACAGAGTTATCGAGGCGCTCAGCCACCGCCAGCCGGACGTCTGCCCCTGGCACATCACTTTCACCATCCCGGCCCGGGATAAACTCCAGCAGGCGCTTGGCACCCCGGACCTCGACAGCGCCGTGGGCAACCATTTCGCCAAGATCGAGGCGGTGCCGGAGGACGGCTGGCGGGAAATCCGGCCGGATTTCTGGCGGGATGAGTTCGGCGTGGTCTGGGACCGCACGCTCGACAAGGATATCGGCAACGTGGACCACTCCTACCTGGTGCTGCCCGAACCCGACCTGTCCGGGCTGGCCTTCCCCGACCCACTAAGCTCCGAACGATTCGCCCGCCACACCGGCTTCTGCCGCGAAAATCCCGACCTGTTCCGGGTGAACGATTTCGGCTTCACCCTCTTCGAGCGGGCCTGGACGCTGAGGGGGATGGAGAACCTGCTGATGGACATGGTCGAAAGACCGGGCTTCGTCCACGACCTGCTGGATACGATCCTCGACTGGAACCTCAAGATCGTCGAGGGAGTAGCGCGCTACGAGGTGGACGCGATCCTTTTCGGCGATGACTGGGGCCAGCAGCGGGGCCTGATCATGGGACCCGAACTGTGGCGGGAATTTTTCAAGCCGAGGGCCGCCCGGGAATACCGCGCCTGCCACGAGGCGGGCCTGTACGTGATGATCCACTCCTGCGGCGACGTCAGCTCGATCATGGACGACCTTGTGGAAATCGGCGTGGACATGTTCAACCCGTTTCAGCCCGAGGTGATGGACGTCGCCGCGATCAAGGCCCGCTACGGCGGCAGATTGGCCTTTTTCGGTGGGATGAGCACCCAGCAGACCCTGCCCAAGGCCGCTCCCTCTGAAGTGAAGGAACAGACCCGCTGGCTGGTCGAGACTATTGGCGCGGGCGGCGGTTACGTATTCAGCCCGGCCCATGACGTGCCCAAGGACGTGCCGGTTGAAAACATGCTCGCCATGGTGGAAGCGCTGATGGCGCAGTGAATATCAGGCTCAGGCTGACCATTTCAGGGCCGCCGGCGGTTACCGGCGGCCCGTTCATTTGAAAATACGAGGAGAGCGGTTTGCCCGCCGCCCGCGAAGTCAAAGAGATGTTCGGCCGGATCGCGGAGCGCTACGACCGGCTGAACCGGGTGCTGAGCCTGGGCCGGGACGTGTTCTGGCGCAGCCTCCTGGCCGGGTCGTTGGCCGGACTGGGTTTCCGCAAGGGTCTCGACCTCTGTTGCGGCACCGGGGACGTGTCCCTCGAACTCGCCCGTCATCTCGACGGCCTCGAACTCCTGGCTGCCGCCGACTTCTCCCTGCCGATGTGCCGTCTGGCCCGAGCCAGGACCACCAGAACTCCGGTTGCCGTGGCCTGCGCCGACGGCCTCGCCCTGCCCTTTCCCGACCGCGCTTTCGACTTCGTGAGCGTGGCTTTCGGTGTGCGCAATTTCGAGGACCTGGCTGCGGGCCTGGCTGAAATCGCGCGGGTCGTCCGGCCCGGCGGCCGGGTATCGATCCTCGAGTTCGCTCCGCCCACCGGCCTTTTCCTGCGCCTGTTCTACCGGCCCTACCTGAGGCTGGCTGTGCCTCTGGCCGGGAGTCTCCTGGCCGGTTCCGCAGAGGCCTACCACTACCTTTCTACCTCGATCCAGTCCTTCCTCACCCCCGAACAGATGCTCGAAGCGCTGGCCCGGGCCGGTTTCAGCGACCGGGGCGCACAGCGGCTGACCCTGGGGGTAACCTATCTTTATACGGCAGTCCGGGGAGCGTAGGCCTTTACGGAGTCCGGCGGGGTGGCGGGCCGGCCGGAACGACTCGAACGACCGGTACTACGATTACCGAAGCGCCTGGCTATCGATCGGCCTGGAGAAGGCCTTCTGATCCGTTCCCACAGATTACCCTGCTGGATGCCCGCTGCAAATACTCTTTCAAAACGGAACTGGCATATTTATAATTATATATGTCCCTGACACTCGTATAATTCTATTAATGTAGATTTCTTTTCCCCGTAACTTTGCTTGCGTTTGGCAGTTTAATCGACTGATAATTTTTTCTCATAGTAGCCGGGCTCGACCCGGCTGGAATGGGCCTAATACTGGTTTATCGGCCGGACGTCACTTACAGCCCCATCCTTCGAAGTTCAAATCTCTGACAAATGGGGAGCAGCCATGAAGAAGATCGCTGTCTTTTCCACTATCGTTTCCTTGATTCTGCTTGCGATATCCGGACAGATAGCCGCGCAGGTGAAAGCCGGCGGCGAGGCGCTCGGCACCCGCAAGTACAACGACTTCGAGAAGCCCAAGTTCTGCGGCACTTCCTGCCACGTGGACATTTACCAGCAGTGGCAGCAGGAGATGCACTCTCGGGCATACACTCATCATTGGGACGAGATCGAGTACTTCAAGCTGGCGGTTCCGCAGGCACTCAAAGACCCGAAAGTGGCCGAAGTCAAGGCCGGCTGCAACGGCTGCCATGCGCCGATCTCCTTCCTGGCCGGGGACGTACCGCCTCCCCTGCCGGCGGAGAACAGCCGGGCCAACGAGGCTGTCTCCTGCGACGTCTGCCATACCATTACCGGCTTCGCCGGCGATACGCCATACAATTTCAATTACATCTCCGAGCCGGGCAATGTGAAGTACGGGCCGCGCGGCGGAGTGCCCAGCCCCGAACACCAGATCAAAAAGAGCGATTTCCTCGGCACGGCCGAATTCTGCGGAACCTGCCACAATGAAATGAGCCCCTATGGGGTCTGGGTCAAGAGCACTCATCTGGAATGGCTCGAGGGCCCCTATTCCAAAGAGGGTGTGGTCTGCCACGACTGCCACATGCCGAAAGGGCAGGGCGTGAGAGCCTCCATGGGCCGGGTGTACCCGGACGTCCGCCAGCACCTCTTCCACGGCGCCCATGACCCCGGCAAGCTGAAAGGAACGCTCGAACTGCGGATCCACCCGGACATCCAGGAAGCCGAGCCGGGCGAAAAGGTGGTATTTACCGTGGTGGTCTTCAACCAGAAAGCCGGGCATAAGTTCCCCACCGGCAGCGTCGAGGACCGGATCGTCTGGCTGCACGTGGAAGCCACGGACTCCAAGGGCAGGGTCTACCACCTGCCGGTTAACCGGAAAGGCTTCGAGGGCGAAGAGTACACGATTGCCAGCGAGGCCCTGGCTTACCAGGACATGGGTATCGCCCTGGACGATCCCGGTTTCAAGGGCGTGAGGCGCGAGGATGCGCCGGTGGGCGACCGCATCTTCCGCATGGCCTATTTCGACCCGCAGGGCCGGATGACCATCCAGCAGTGGAATACCGCCAGCCTGGGCGTGGACTACCGCGTCCCGCCGCGCGGCACTCAAGTGGAAAAATACTCTTTTTCCCTGCCGCTGGACGTAGCCCCGGGCGAAATGACCGTTACCGCCACGGCCAACTACCGCCGGCTGGTCAAGCCGGTGGCCGAATTTCTGGGCGTACCCGAGGATGAGTACCAGGCGATTCAGATCAATGAACATTCCACTAAAATCATTGTATTAGACTGAGCGAGAGGCCAACATGCACAACCTTACCCGGACTGTATTTACCCTTCTCTCTGCAATGGTGTTACTGGTGTTGGCGAGCGAGCCGGCGCAGGCCATACCGGCTTTCGCCCGCAAGTACCGGATGAGTTGCAAGACCTGCCATTACCCGTTCCCACGGCTCAAGCCCTACGGCGATGATTTCGCAGGCAACGGATTCAACCTCCCGGACCAGGAAGCTCCTCGTTATTACGATGATACCGGCGACGACATGCTGTCGCTTATCCGCGATTTCCCGGTCGCGGTGCGCCTGGAAGGCTATCTTAACTACAACGACACAGGCGAAAAAAAGAGCGACATCGCTTCGCCCTACCTGCTGAAACTTCTGTCCGGCGGCGCAATCAGCGACAAGATCTCCTACTACTTTTATTTTTACATGGACGAGCGGGGCGAGGTGGCGGGAGTCGAAGATGCCTACGTGATGTTCAATAACCTGCTGGGGGCCGACTTCGATATCTATCTGGGACAGTTCCAGATTTCCGATCCCCTGTTCAAGCGTGAGCTGCGGCTGTCCTACGAAGACTACCAGGTCTACCGGCTCAGGGTGGGCGACAGCCAGAAAAACCTCACTTACGACCGGGGAATCATGCTGACCCTGGGACTGGAATCCGGCACCGACCTGATTTTCGAGGTAATCAACGGCAACGGCCTGTCGGAGGCTGACAGCGACCGCAACTTCGACAATGACAAGTACAAGGATTTCTTCGGCCGGATCTCTCAGGAAATGGGTGACTTCTTCAGGATCGGAGCCTTCGGTTATTCCGGCCGCGAGCGGAGCGGAGGAATTCTGAACAAAGTCTGGATGGCCGGGCCGGATCTGACCGTCTCCGTACCGGGAGACAAGTTCGAGCTAAATTTCCAGTACCTGTTCCGCAGCGATGACAATCCGCTTTTTTCCGGCCCCGCAGCCACTGAAATCAAAACCAGGGGAATGCTGGCCGAAGCGGTCATCCTGCCCCGGGGCGACGAAAGCCGGGTGGTGCTGTCGGGAATAGCCAACTGGGTTAATTCTGACCTGGACGAGCACGACTACCAGAGCTTTTCGGCGCACATCAGTTATCTGGCCCGGCGCAACTTCAGGCTGGCTGCCGAATTCACCCATGAATGGGAACATAAAACCAACCGTCTCGGGCTGGCTTTCATCACCGCCTTCTGAATTGACTCACCATGCAGCTTAAAGACCAAAGGGAGGCCAGGCGCCTCCCTTTTTTTCGGCCGCCGATAAATAATTTTCAACCGGCTGTTACCATTTACTTCCAACTACGTTAATAACGGGTGAAAGGCAGCGTGAAAAACAGAACGACCTCGAACCACACGGGATTCCAGCGCAAAACAGGTTCGTTCTCGGTCTAATTCAGATAAGCGTTCCCCAATTCAGATAAAATAATTGACAATACTGTCGCAAAGGCTTAAAATCCCGTACTGATCCGGTTACCGCGGTCGTTCCGGTTTCTGTCATCCGGCGATTCCCGTAAAGACGAACTTCCATGAACAGACGCTTCCCTTACAGACTGGTTTCGGCAATCGCGATTTTCCTGCTCCAGGCCTCCGGCTCCTCTGCCATGGAATTGCGCTATAGCGGCAACACCCGCTCCATGCTTTACGGCTGGGAGAATCCGCTGGTAACCGGGACGGACCAGGAGAATAACTACCGCTTCTTCCAGTATCTCAGGCTCAAGCTCAAGGGTGTGGGCAAAGAGAGTTCGGTGAGCTTCAACACCTACCTGCGCGTCACCGATGACCTCAGCGTAGATTACGCCAGCGATCCCAACTGGCGGCTCTATAACGGCTACCTGCAGTGGGATACCCGCCTGACCAGCATCTCGATCGGCCGCCAGTGGCTTCATTACGGCCCGGCCAGCGCCACTCTGGACGGCGCCCAGATCACGATAGGCGATAAAAACCGGACCAGCCTCACCGGCTACCTGGGCGCGGAAACTCCGTTCACGCGCAAGTTCGACGCTAACGGCATGGGAAAAGCCGGCAGCGGCGGCCTTTATTTCTCCACCCACGCGGTCAGTAACCTCACCCTCGGCGCCGGCTTCTACCAGAAAAACCGGTACGGCGAAACCGCCTTCCGTGAAGTGGGTGTCAATGCCCGGGCTTCCCTGCCCCACGACCTCGATCTCTACAGCCGGCTGGACGTAAACCTGCTGACTGACCAGTTGCAGAAAGGCCAGATCAGGCTGCGCTACAAGGGCAGCGACCGGGTGCAGTTTTTCGGCGAATACAAGCTCTACCGGCCACGGCTGTTCTACAAGAGTTACTACCAGCGGTTCGAGCTGGAGGGCAACAACCAGCTGCGCGGCGGCCTGAGTGTTTTCTTCCGGCCCGAAGTCACCCTCAATGCGAGCTATTCGGCGGTGATGGCGGAAGAGGACAACAGCGGCTTCTTCACTCTCGGCGCTTCCTGCCCGTTCGGCTGGGTTAACTATTACAAGGGCGTCGGTTACGGCGGCGACCAGGACGGGTTCGCAGTCGGCGGGAGCTTGCCGCTGGCCAAAGACCGGGTGGAGATCTTCGCCGATATCGACTACAGCCGGTTCCGCTTCTACGAGGACGAGGACCGCGACTACCTCTTCAGCTCGATTTTCGGCCTGCACTGGCGGCCAATCGAACAGCTGGAGGCCGGGGTCGAGTTCCAGGACGTGAACAACGATGTTTTCAGCAAGGATTTCCGCGTGCTGCTCAAGTTCGCCTGGAATTTCAGCAGCGCGTTCGGTGCGCGGGATTAGGGACTGCCATGAAAAGAATTCCGGCAATAAGCTCAATAGTGATCCTCGTCGCCGTGGCGCTGGCCTTTACCCTGGCCGCCGGCACCTCCCGCCGGGTGCGGCCGGAGGTCAAGTTCTCGCACAACCTCCACGTCACGGCCCAGGAGCTCGAGTGCGCCACCTGCCATGAAAAGGTCGAGACCAGCGAGAGCGGCAAGGATGACTTGCTGGCCAGCAAGGAGCTATGCGCAGCCTGTCCTGACGTCGAGGATGCCAACAACTGCGGGATGTGCCACACCAGGGTCGATGAGCCGGCATCCTTCGAACGCATAACCGACTACAGCCCCAAGTTCAACCACGCGGTCCACCTCGAACGCGGCGTCGAGTGCGAAACCTGCCATGCGGGCGTGAGCGTCTCGGATAGCTCGTTCACCCAACACCTGCCGCAGATGAAAGTCTGCATGACCTGCCACGACGGCCTGACCGCGAAAAGCGCGTGCATAGTCTGCCACGAGAATCCCAAAGGCAAGCTTCCCGCCGACCACCTCGGCGGCCTCTGGCTGCGCCAGCACGGCGATGACGCAAAGCTCGACGATGGCGCCGCCTGCGCGATGTGCCACGACCGAACCAACTTCTGCCTGGAATGCCACCAGGGCGACAACCTACTCAAGCGGGCCCATCCGCCCGGATACGAATTCAAGCACCCGTTGGATATCCGCAGCGGCCGGGTGGAATGCGCATCCTGCCATGAAAGCCGCAATTTCTGCGTGGAATGCCACACCGAGCGTAATGTCTATCCGCGCAGCCATCAGAGCGCCGGTTGGGCCAATCGCACAACCGGCGGCAGACACGCAGTCCAGGCCGAAATCGATCTGGAGCAGTGTACGAGCTGCCACGGAGAAGAAACCGAAACCGAACCGGTCTGCGCCGCCTGCCACGGCCAGTGACCAGGTATCTGAAATAATCGAAAGCATAGCCGATGCGGAAAATTTCGCTGACATTCCCGTTTCTTATAGCACTGGCGCTGGCCGTCTGGACCGCCTGCGCCGACCGCAAGGAAATCAGTCTCCCTTCCGAGCAAGTGCATGCCGATAGCTGGATGCAAGCCAGCTCGGCCGACTTCCACGGCGCCAAGATCGCCGAGGTGGGCCCGATCAGTTGCCGGAGCTGCCACGGCGAGGACTACCGGGGCGGCTCCAGCGAGGTGAGCTGCTATACCTCCGATTGCCACAACGGGCCCAGCGGGCATCCGGTCGGCTATCTGAGCCCGGTCAGCGCCAATTTCCACGGCAACCGCGTTGCCAGCCAGGGCCCGGCGGCCTGCCAGCCGTGCCACGGCGAGGACTACAAAGGCGGGACCAGCGGACAGAGCTGCTACGCCTGTCATAACGGCCCCTCCGGACATCCCGCCCAGGGCTGGCTGGACATGACCAGCGAAAACTTCCACGGCCTGGCCGCCTCGCTGCGCACTCCCACCGACTGCGCCCGCTGCCACGGCGCCGATTTCAAGGGCGGGACCAGCGGGCAGAGCTGCCGCGCCTGCCACCCCTCCGAAAGCGGACATCCGGCCGCCGGCTTCCTCGACCCGGCCAATGCAAAGTTCCACGGCACGCGCTACGCCCAGACCGGCGATGCTTACTGCGGCGGCTGCCACGGCCAGGACCTGCACGGCGGCTATTCGACCGTATCCTGCTACGATTGCCACGATGGCCCGAGCGGGCATCCCTCCGAGGGCTGGTTGGACAAAACCAGTCCCAGTTTCCATGGACTGGAAGCCTCCACCCGCGGGCTGCCGGCCTGCGCCAAGTGCCACGGCGCCGATTTTACCGGCGGCACCTCCGGCGTAAGCTGCAAGAAATGCCATACTTCCCAGAGCGGTCATCCATCCAGCGGCTGGCTGGTTTCCACCAGCCCGAGCTTCCACGGCGAGCGGCTGATCCAGACCGGGCCGGCCTATTGCGCCGGCTGCCACGGCGCCAATTACCGGGGCGGCGACGCCGGAGTGAGCTGCTTTACCTGCCATAACGGCCCCAGCGGCCATCCGGCCGCCGGCTGGCTGGAAAAGACCAGCGAAAACTTCCACGGCCTGGCCGCCAGCAAACTCGGCCTCTCCGACTGCGCCCGCTGCCACGGCGTGGATTTCAAAGGCGGGATCAGCGGCCAGAGCTGCAGCGAATGTCACGCTTCCCAGAGCGGACACCCGGCCACAGGCTGGCTCGTCCCGAGTGACGCCAAATTCCACGGTGCGCGCCTGGCCCAGACCGGGCCGGAATACTGCGCCGGCTGCCACGGCACGGATTACCGGGGCGGCGAGGCCGGAGTGAGTTGCTATACCTGCCACAAAGGGCCCAGCGGGCATCCGGCCACCGGCTGGCTGACAAGCTCAAGCCCGAATTTCCACGGCCTGGCCACCAGTTCCCGCGGACTGTCCGACTGCGCCGTCTGCCACGGCGCGGATTTCAACGGCGGAATCAGCGGCCAGAGCTGTAAAGTCTGCCATGCCTCGCAAAGCGGCCACCCGTCCACCGGCTGGATGACCGTCGGCAACGCCAACTTCCACGGCACGCACCTGGCCGAAACCGGATTGGCGTACTGCGCCGGCTGCCACGGGGATGATTTCAAGGGTGGTGACGCCGGAGTGAGCTGTTACACCTGCCATGACGGTCCGAGCGGGCATCCGGCCACGGGCTGGCTGACCAGTTCGAGTTCGGATTTCCACGGCCTGGTTGCCAGTTCCCGCGGACTGCCCGCCTGTGCTGTCTGCCACGGCCAGGAATTCGACGGCGGGATCAGCGGCCAGAGCTGCAGCACCTGCCATGCCAACGAGAGCGGCCACCCGTCGACCGGCTTCTTCGTTAAAACCGATCCCAATTTCCACGGCACCAGGCTGCAGCAGAGAGGCGCCGGCTATTGCGCCGGCTGCCACGGCGCCGATTTTACAGGCGGAGATTCGGGCAAGAGCTGTTTTGTCTGCCATACTGAAAAGGATTGGCTGTAGGGCGAGGATTGACCGGCCGGTCAATCTATCGAGTACCGAAAAGCTCCGCCGGCCGGCGGTTATCCGGAAGCCGAAAATTGAGTCTATTCCTTCCAGGCGGATTGATGTCAGAGACCCGGCGGTCATCCCGCCTGGTTTTTTTTAAACGATAATCTGACATGCTCATCTTTTTATTTCCGGTTCCTCAACTTCATGGCTGAAAGGAGTCCGGCGCGATGGCGAACGGAACGAACTCCGGCCGGCGAAAATTCCTCAACTGGATTCTGAGTGGGAGTTCGGTGACAT
>JAZDIG010000427.1:0-3081 GCA_043805105.1 Candidatus Glassiibacteriota bacterium
AGATATAAGAGAGCGTGTCAAATTATCAATTGCCTCCATAAGTGTAGAAAAATCCATTAAGTTCTTGATCTGTGGATAACTGCTTGGTTATCCGTTAACCTCTTATGCGACCGTTAAACCTGCTCAAATTCTACAATTGGCGGGTTGCATACAGAATTAACCCGGGCGGCAGGCCATAATTCTTTAAGATTGCGTATTTTAGCATTCCCTGAAATACGTACCAACGCTGGCATCGGAAGATTGTCTCGCTGCTGCCTAAGTTCATGTCCCTTAGCCGGTAAGGATAATTTCTAAATCGAGCGCTCCGGTTGTCCGATATTACAACCAGAGGCGACAGCTTACGGGTGCAACGGGGTATTGTGTCTGCGATTCCCCGCAATCAGCTGACTGGAGCAAAGAGCTTCCGCTGGCGGTTTTTTTATTTCCCGGGAACCGTAACGGAGAAACAGGAATATCATGTCGACTGATATTTCCACATTGATTTCCAATCTTAAGCTAATCAGGAGCCGGTATCCGGGCGTACATCGTCAGTTAAACCAGAAAGTCGTCAGCAGCGTCCTCGATGGGCTCTACCGCTGCGATGACGGCCACTACGCCTACCTGGTTCAGGACGACAGTCAGCACAAGATTCTGATCAAGGAATCTTCACGCCAGGTAACGGTCCGGGGCAAAAAAATCGTGATCCTGCTCGGGATCGGCCTGGGCTACCAGTTGTTCGACATTTTCGACCAGCTCGGTGATGACCAGTTCCTGATCGCCGTGGAGACCCGCCCCGAGCTGCTCTGCAAGTCCCTCTACGTACACGACTGGCAGAAGCTGCTGGACTCCGGCCACTTCATGCTCTTCCTCGGCTCCGACCGCCAGAACCTCGAACGCCTTGCCCACGCCATCTCCCCTGCACCCGTCCGGGAAGACCTCCTCGTGCTGGACAACAAGGTCCTGGTGACTATCGATCAGAAGCCCTACGCCTGGTGGAACGTCTACTTCTACCTGATCGCCGGCCAGAGCTACGATGGTATCCGGGTGGTCAACGCCGTGATGAACGGCTTCAACCTCTGGGACCCGGACAGCCTCTACCTCAACCTGCCCAGCGCGCTGTTGGGCCGCAAAATCTCCGACCTGTCGCCGGAGGAGATCTACGGCCGGTTCAGGGCCCTGGCGGATGCACTGGCGCCCGGCCTCCGCTCGATGAGGATGAATCAGTTGCCGGTGCTCAAGCCGCGCGGCTGCGGCCGCTGGGTCCCGGGCCGCGTCTCGATCGTCGTCCTGTGCTGGAACAAGCTGGAGATGACCCGCAGCTGCCTCGAAAGCCTCCTGGACCACACCGATTACCACGACTTCCAGGTGATCGCGGTCGACAACGGCAGCCTCGACGGCACCCCGGCCATGCTGAAAGAAATGGCCGGGCTCGACCACCGGCTGACTCCCGTCCTGCTCGAGCAAAACCGCGGCATTCCGGCCGGCCGTCAGGCCGGGCTGGAGGCAGCCGATGGCGAATTCGTGCTGTTTCTGGACAACGACACCGAAGTCGAGCGCTCCGATTTCCTCAGTATCATGGTCAACGCGATGAACGTCCACCCCAATGTCGGCTCCACCGGCGCCTTCCTCAACATCCATATCAACGATAACGATGAAAGCCTGATCCAGTGCGTGCACGTACCCGGCATTGCCGCTCCCGTGGCCTGGTGCAGCGGCTACTGCCTGATGGTGCGCCGGACCGCCCTGGACCAGATCGGCGGGATGGATGCCGAAAGGTTCGAGGCCTACGGCAGCGAGGACGTTTACCTGGGCTACAAGCTGCGCGAACACAACTGGATCACCGTCTCCACCTCGGACCTCGTCGGCGTCACCCACCACATCGCCCATCGCCTCGACCATTACGACTACGACTGGGAAAAAAGCGGGGAAAAGAACCGCGGCTACTGCACCCGGACTTTCGGACTCCGGCGTAAGCTGGTTAACGCCGCCTGGGACAACCGAACGGCCAGTGGCTGCTGGAACCGCGAAATCCAGGATTTCATCGATCTCCAGCCTGAAGAAACCTCTCCCCCAAAAGAGTCCTACATTGCCTCAAATGAGGCATGACAGTCCCGCCCCACTTGATTCGGCTTCCTAACTATAGTATTTTTCAAGCCTATCCGGATCACAAAACGAGGCACGCAGTTTGCTTGTGGCTTTTTCCCGGACACTACTCCGGCTCGATGAGGCGCTTACGGACAGGAACACTGTTTTCGGCCTGCTGAACGAATTCACCAAAAGCGAAAACCTGATCCGCCACGCTCTGGCGGTCGAGGCGGCCATGCGCGCCTATGCGCGCAAGTACGGCGAAAATGAGGAGGTCTGGGCCGCGGTGGGCCTGATCCACGACTTCGATTACGAAAAGTACCCCGACCTCAACGAGCATGCGCTCAAGGGATCCGAGATCCTGCGCGACAAGGGCTGGCCCCAGGAGATGGTTCGGGCGGTGGCCTCCCACAACGAGGCGACCGGAGTGAGCCGCGCGAGCCGGATGGAGAAGACCCTCTATGCTGTGGATGAGCTGACCGGGTTCATTACCGCCGTGGCCCTGGTCCGGCCCTCCCGCTCCCTGGATGACCTCGGCGCCAAAAGCGTGAAAAAGAAAATGAAGGACCGGGGGTTCGCCGCCGCTGTAAACCGGGAACAGTTGCAGGCCAGCGCCGCCGAACTGGGGGAGGATTTCACCGAACACGTGGACTTCGTCATCCGCGCCATGCGCACGATCGGAGCCGAACTCGGTTTCGCCAGGCTCGGCTGAAAGAAGTGACAAAGAAAAGGCACAAAGGCACGAAGGCACAAAGTTTAAAGACAGTGACAAAGTGACAGAGTATGGCCGGGAGGAGTCTTCTGACTTCTGGCTTCCGGTGGTGGAGTTGTGAAGGGAGGCCTTCTGGCTTCTGCCTTCTGGCTTCTGGATTCTATCTTGAACAATCCGCCCTGTCCCGGGCATCATCCCCCGGGCGGGGAATCATTCACCTAACAACACCTGACAGGCTATGATCAAGGTTGAGAATCTGACCAAATACTACGGCCCCACGCTCGCCGTGGACAAGGTGAGCTTCG
>JAZDIG010000428.1:0-2300 GCA_043805105.1 Candidatus Glassiibacteriota bacterium
GGGCGGCAGCCCTCCCTCGGCGCTCTCCACCCGCGCCCCCATCCGCTCCAGCGGCTCGATTATCCGCTTCATCGGCCGGCGGCAAAGATAGATGTCGCCGGTGAGCGAGCTGGTGAAATTCTGGCCGGCGAGGATCCCGGATAAGAGCCGCATGGTGGTGCCGGAGTTACCGGCGTCGAGTACCCCGGCGAGTTGCTTCAATCCCCCCGAGCCAGCTCCAGGCACGGTGCAGCCGGCCGGCTCCAGCGGATCGACTGCGACTCCCAGGCCCCGCAGGCAATGGGCGGTGCTGGCGACGTCCTTGCCCGTGGCGATCCCGGTTATCCGGCAGGAGCCCTCGGCCAGGGCGGACAGCATCAGCGCCCGATGGCTGATCGACTTGTCGCCCGGGACTCTGACCGTTCCCCGCAGGGTGCGGGCGCCGGTGATTATCTCTGTCGCCATCAGTCGCGGATCCGGGTTGGAAAGCCGATCCCGTTGAGGAGCTCGACCGCCAGCGCGCGGTCTTCCGGGCTGGCGAATCCAAGCTTGATCGTACCGCCCTCGCCCACGCGCACCTTGAGCACCTCGATGTCCTTGATGTTGAGAGAGCGGCCGGCCAGGCAGTCGGCGATCCGGCGGATCACGCCCACCTCGTCCGGAGCGGTCGTCACCACCTCGAACAGGGGCACCAGAAAGCCCTTTGCGCTTTTCTGGATCAGCGCCCGGCTGCGCGCCGCGCACTCGAAGCGGCTCGCCATCTCCTCGCTGCCCACGATGTCCCGCAGGGACTCCAGGCGGCGGATCAAGGAATCGATCCGTTCGCGGATCTCATCCCCGTTGGTGGCGAAAACGTCCCGCCACATTTCGAAGGGGCTGGAGGCGATGCGGGTCAGGTCGCGGAAGCCGCCGGCGGCCAGCTTCAGCGTGTCCGAATCCTCGTCGTTGAAACCGGCGGCCAGGTTCATCAGCCCCACCGCCACAATCTGCGGCAGATGGCTGATCGTAGCCGCGATCCGGTCGTGATTCTCGGGGCTGGTGACCAGCACGCGTGCGCCGATCCGCTCCACCAGCCGGCAGTACCGGTCCGCCGCCGGCCGGTCGGCGTTACGGGCCGGGCAGATCACGTAGACCGCATTCTGGAAGAGAAACGGGTCGGCGCTCTCCACGCCGGTGGTTTCCGCTCCGGCCATCGGGTGGCCGCCCACGAAATGCACTGTCTCCGGGAGGTTGTCCCCGGCCGCCTTCACCACCGCCCGCTTGGTGCTGCCCACATCGGTGACGGTGGCGCCCTCTTTGAGGCAGCGGCCGATCCAGCCGAGCTGTTCGACGATGATGCTGACCGGGGCGCCGAGCACCACCAGATCGGCATCCGGCAGAGCTTCTTGCTCCCGGCCCCGCTCGAAACCCTGGTCGATCACGCCCAGCTCCAGGGCTTTTTCGATGGTCGCAGCCCGGCTCACCCCGATCACCCTCTCCACCAGGCCGCTGCGCTTGAAAGCCAGCGCCAGCGACCCGCCGATCAGGCCCACACCCAGGACGGCCACGGTCCGGTAAAGCCGCTCGCCCGCCCCGCCGCCGGTCTTTGCCTCAGGGCTGGCCGTAGACGTCCTCCGGGTCGAATATCTTTTCGCCGGTGACCGCCAGCCGGCCGTCCTCGTCCAGCGTGCGGTAGAAACAGCTCCGGTAGCCGGTGTGGCAGGCGCCCCCGGTCTGCTCGACCTTCATCACGATAGCGTCCTGGTCGCAGTCGACTGTGATTTCCTTTATCTTCTGCAGGTGGCCGCTGGTTTCGCCCTTCACCCAGAGCTTGCCGCGCGAGCGGCTCCAGTAGCAGGCGACCCGGCGTTCGAGGGTCTGCCGGAGGGCCTCGCGGTTCATATACGCCACCATCAGCACTTCGCCCGTGGCGTGGTCCTGGGCGATAGCAGTCAAAAGCCCCTTGTCGTCGAACTTGCAGCCAGCCAGAAAATCGTCGTACCTGCCCATCCGCTATCTCCGGATCGTCCGGCGCAACTCTCGCGCCGGCTCAGGCCGTGTATTTTTCATTCCTCGGGGTACGCTTTTCGAAATTTTCCCGCACTTCCTCGAAGCCCGCCCGTCCCATCAGGCCGTAGGTGTATTTCTTGCCCAGCTCCACGCCGGGCTGGTCGAACGGATCGATGTTGTAGAGCCCGCCGGCGAAAGCGGTCTGGACTTCCAGCATGTAGAAGAGCTGCCCCAGGGTGAACGGGTTCACCTCCGGAAGCGAGATCGTCAGGCTGGGCCGGCCGGCCTGCAGGAGAGCGTATTCGGTGGCGAGCCTTTCGGCCGCGAACAGC
>JAZDIG010000429.1:0-35992 GCA_043805105.1 Candidatus Glassiibacteriota bacterium
GCTTTTCTTGAGGCAATGATTTGCGCAAGGGGGAAAACAAAGCGGATTCATCTGCAATCTCTTCCCTTTTTTCAATAACAATTGGCGTTATGGCTCTGAATAAATTGCGAGAATTGGTAGGAAGCCACGCCTGCTCCTTTAAAGTATCTGGAATATCAGATAGGACTTTTCTTGCTAAATCCACTGAATCTGTTGACGCCAGAATGCTTCTTTTATTGTCGATAATTATGGCTTTATTAATGTCTTTTTCCCTGATTAGACCGCTTGCCAGGTTATGGAGAGTTTCCAGATCATTGGCAATGACTGGATAGGAGCTGTTATAAGCCAGGTTGTTCGCCAGAGATAAAGCCCTGATTCGCAATTCATTAAATGAGGATTGTTTATGAAATGTGAAAAACAGCGCGGTAAATACTATCGAAACCAGAATCAGCGCTGAGACCGCGCCCAGAGCTGCCTTAGTTCCTAAAGAAGATTTTGGAAGTATGTTTTTAAACCTTATTTTCACTGTTCAGGATTTCCCTTGCCCACGATAATTGCTTTATCTAAGATTTTGCGAGAAAAATATAGTCCCATTTTTAAGGACACTGCTTCGTTAATGTAGAGAAGGACTGTGCGGGGAAATTCTCTCTGGCCTCTATTCAGGTTCTGGTTCGACAATATTTGGATTGCCAATTCTGCAGTCTGCCGGCCAATATCTTTATAATCCAATCCGATAGTCAAAGGAGCGCCGGCTACGGCGAGTTGCTCTGAAAAAGCCATAACCGGGATCCCTTTTTGGAAACATTCATGAAGAATGAATTGTAAAGCATCCGGGTGATAGATATTGGCGTCAGGAGGCAGTATCAGGCCATCGATAGAAGAGATTATTTTTTTCAGCGTTAAGGGGACATCCTTGTAACTGCCAACACCTGAGCCAATGAGATTGATTTTTTCTTGTTTCGAGTATTCTAAAGCGGAATTGAAAAGGTTTTCCTGCGATGAAGAGTATAGGATTCCTAATCTGCGGACCATCGGTAGGGCTTCAAATAATATCTTAAGTTGATGTTCTATAGGAATTGAAATAGATACGCCACCAATGGGCTTCTGGGCATCTGGAATATCGGACGGCAATCGGGTGAAATCTTCCCAGGTCATTGTGAAGACAATGGGAATTGACTCAATATGTTCCAAAGCGGACTTGGTGGCTTGAGTTCCAACAGTTACAATCAACGCCGGTTGGCTTTCCGCAACCTCTTGCCAAATTCTGGCTTCTGTTCCCTCTTTCCCTTCCAGTAACCAATTATCAATCCTGATTCGAGGTGACTTTGTCTCCACCAACACCTTGAAACCATTAGCAGCTAGACGGTATTCTGGACTCGCAGTGCTTTCGACCAACGCTATTTTATTTGCTCCAAACAAGCTTCCATATTGAGGAGAAATGCTTATTAGAGAAAATAGGGTCAAAAAAAATAAGGATGTCTTCCAACATTGAGGAAAACACAAGAAGAGCATTTTACCAAATTGGATTAAATTTTGAATGTAGTTTATCTGACCGGGGCTACTCATTTTGCCTAAGAGGGTCGAGATATTCACACGCGAAATTGCTGGTTTAAACTTCTGAAGCGGCGGGCGACAGGAATCACCTGTCAGCGAGACAAATTAAGTAAGCAAGTGGATTACCATTATTACTTTGATTACTTGATTAGCAACTCGTCTCACGTTTGTCAAGATTAAAATTTTTCGAATGGCTGAGAGATCGTGGGAGAATGTAAACAAAAAAATCGGCGCTCCAAATGAGGCACCGATTCAATGATTGAGCAGATAATATTCTACTTTAACCAATCCTATCTTTGATCACTCCTCATTCAGAAATAAAAGTAAGCGCCCACCGTTATTCGTCTTTGGACGGCTTCGGAATTAGGATACTCCTGCTTGTCGTTGTCCAAGAGATTATAAGCGGCCATAAATACTTCGAAATGATCCTTTTTCGGTGAGTAGCCCAATCTCCAATCTACCCGCGTGTGGCTTGCCATCGAATTAACTTCATATAACCCCAATCTGGTCGGCACATTCCAGATCGTTTTTCCGATATAAGTTGCACCTAACGTCGTTTCAAAGCAAGAGGGTAAACTTATATTCAACCTTACACTAGCTTTATTCTTTGGCGGATACTGTTTGTTTGTAATACTATAATTATTTGTCATGTGCTGGTTACTGTAATTAGCATTTATTTTAAGCATTGACCAAGGGAGCAGTTCAAGACTTAGCTCACTACCAATTATTTTGGCACTCCCTCTGTTATGATAAGATTTCAAGATGTTAAGTGTAGGAAAATCAAATACACCTGTTGGATCGAGAAAGATGTAATCTCTGAATTTTAAACCAAATATATCTAATTCTAGTCTCACTTTTGAGCTTGGAGATAAAACATAACCTAATTCATACGAAGTGATTTTTTCCGGCGATAACTCCTTATTTCCCACAAAGTAGATCCCATTCGGAGCTGTGTAATCAATATAAGTATTCAGGTAAGTTGGATTGCGGAATGCTTTCCCAAATGAAAACCGAAAGGTGTGATCCTGACTTAGTGAATAGACCAGATTCCCCCTCGGGCTAACATTTGTTCCCACTAATGGGTGATGATCTATTCTGGCTCCTGCGGATATGGTTATTTCAGGACTTATCTTTGATTCTTCCTGAATAAAGAAGGCGGATAAATTTTGTTCATGGCTTTCGTCCAGGATGTTTGACCGGATAGTGTTTAAACGGTAAGAAGCCCCATAAACTAAAGTGTTGCTTTCCCAAAATCGGTTCATTCCTTGAGCTTCCAGATCGAAAGTATTAAAAAAGATGTCCTCAACTACACCATAAAAAAGCGGGGCTTCTTTAAAAGTGTAAGTGTTTTCTCTTTGATCGCCCCTGTTCCAAAAGGCTTGAAGGGAGTAATGCCCATGGCTAAATCTGAATTTGCTATACGTATTTGTAGCTTTAGCTTTGTTGGGAGTATTTAAAAAAATCTTGTGGACATAACCATTATTAATTCCAGCATCGAACGAAAGCCTGGTATCGGGGGAGAACTGATGTTCAACAAGAAAATTGCCGAGAACAATCTCTGAGGACTGTTCGTCATCATTTTCAAAACTATTGATTCTTTTTGCCCCTGCAGCAAAGCGGAAACCGGTATTGCCTCTGGTCCCGCCTAATAATAAGCCTGTATTAAGACTGGAAAACTCCCCGGCTTGGACAAATACTTGCTGCTGGGTAATCTGGTTGGAGGTCTTGGTCAGGATATTGATGACTCCGCTGAAAGCGTTGGCCCCGTAAAGGGCTGAGCCAGGGCTTCGCATGATCTCAATCCTATCGATCTGGTCAATCAGGATTGGCAGGCTTTCCCAGACGGTTCCTCCGTAATAATCGATATAAACCGACCGGCCGTCGATCATGACCAGAACGTTATTTGAAGGAACCTGGCTAAGACCCCTGATACTCACCTCGGAATGGGAAGAGGTTATAGTCATCACTTCGAGACCAGGAACATAACGCAGGATTTCCGGGATGCTCATCGCTCCCATGGCTTTGATTTCTTTGGCAGTAATCACAGTCATGGTAGCCGGAGCCTGATTGACACTTTGCTCAGTTCTACTGGCCGTAACTACTTTCCCAGTTTGGTGAAACAGCATTTCCTCGGTAAACTCGGCTTGGGCGGAAACTGCCCGGGCAGATAAAGCGTAGAATATTGGGATCAGCAAGATAAAGTAGCCGGAAGTCATTTTGGGAAGCATAAAGACTCCAAATAACTTGGAAAGATATTAACTTCGAGTTTTGGATTGGAGGCCGATCAACTCATCGATGCTCTTCAATAATTCATCCGTTTTAAACGGCTTTATCAGGTATCCGTCTGCTCCAGTATTCAAGACATCAGCCTTGCTGTAAGTGGCGTAATGGGCGGTCATAGCAATGATTTTAGTATTAGTAAAAGCACTGGAGTCAGCTTTTAGCCTGCGGCAGACTTCCAGCCCGTCAATCTTAGGCATTCTGATATCAAGAATCAGTAAGTCTGGCCGGAATTCTCCCATCTTGAGAAGAACTTCGTAGCCATCATTGACGACCTCGATCTTATATTCAGGGTATTCTCCTTGGAGAAGCTCTTTGAGTCCCTGAGCGAATTCAGGGTTATCTTCTCCGATCAGAATCTTTATTCTTCCTTTTCTTTCAAAAAAAGATTCGTTGATAGGAATGTTATTTCTCTTCAAAAAATCTTTGAAATCTTCCTTGGTTATCTTGTACCTTCCCCTAGGGTAACGAAAGCACTTCAAACGCCCCTTCTTAATCCATCTGTTGACATGGACATGCGACACTCCGCAATACCGGGCGACATCAGTTGTGGTTAATGCTCCCTCAAAAACAGAATCATTTACTTTATTTTTCTCTTCCACTTGAGGTCCCCTTTGGTTTTTTACTTTTGTTGCTAAAAAATATAATACATATCTCGACCGCCAAGTCAACTCTTTTCTGGGATTCGAAACGCTGAGCCGCACAGGCAGGATGGATCATGGGGCGTAGCAATTTTTTCTAATCTTTGTCGGCTTGATTACAAGAACTCCTTCTACTACTAATCTGAACGAATTTGAAGTTATATTTTATTTCACTGCATCCAAAATATTGCAAAACACACAAGATAGTGTGCAACTACTTAAGTTATTTTACTTCGCCCTATTTTTTATCTTGCATACTCCCTGAAATTCTTTTACATTAAAAAGTGATTATTTAAATACTTTTTTCTTCATTAAGCCTTTTAAAAGGAATAACTATGCCTGGCAAGCGCAACATCATCGACAAAAGCAAGCTCTATAAAATGGTGAAAGAAGGCAGGTCCGCACAGGAGATAATGAAGGCGTTACAAATCAAGCTGAAACACGGCTTGAAAAGCGCTTTGTTCGACCTTTCCATTGAAAAGAATTAAGTTCTTACCGTGCCCGGATTGCAAGCACGAGCGATCGGCAGCCGGAAACTCACCAAAGTTGGACTCCATGTCCCCTTCGCTCAGCTGAAAGATTACTTTGAAATCGGCGATAAATTCGAGATGGAGGTTACCAAAGAAAAGATTACTTTGGTCAAGGTTGCGGATAAGAATTAACCATTTGCCACTAAAATAAGTACTTCAGTTTCAAAAAGGCAAGGCTACGGGGCCTTGCCTTTTCATTTTGGGCCATTTTTCCAGATAACTCTAGAGATTTTTTACTTAGCGAGGCCAAATTTCTTTTCAAGACGACTGACGCGTTGGCGAAGTTCTGTTACCTCAACCTCAAGTTGAACCACGGTACGGAGTAATGGCGGAAGAGCAAGTTTAATTTCTCGAATTTCTGAGTGTAAAGCGTCGATGTTGTTATTGACGGCTTGGAAGCGCTGTTCCATCTCTTCCCTGAGGGCCTGAAGTTCTTTTTTTGTGGAGGTTTTCTCAATTTTGGCTGCAGTTTCTTCGAAGCCGCGCTGAATCATTTGGGCCAGTTTTTCAAGAGTGATTTCCTTTGCCATATTCTCCATTTTAGAGGATAAAGATAACTTGTCAACTTACGATATATTATGAAGTTATTGCTTTTTGAGTTGTCTCTTTTTTTTGACCTATCTATCTCCAAATCGGGATGACTTCTTTGAGCCAAGGAGTGAAGCTTACGGAAACAATGGTTTGGAATGAATTGGTACCGTCCGCGCCGTTGCAGGTCAGGGCAAAGGTTGTAGTTTTCTGAGGCCTGACCTGGACAGAACCTTCTTTGTATCTGCTGTCTGCGGAAGGATTCAAGGAAGCGGAACCGATCCCGTTATCAATTGAACAGCTGGTGGCATACCGGCAAAACCATTTGAGAGTTGAGGACTGGGGAGGAATGATTGACGGAGGTTCTGCTGTGAACTCGCAGCGTGGAATTTCCGTAATCTTGACGCTGACTTCATCCGAAGCTGAACCGGCTGGATTGCTACAGGTTATTTTGTGGTTGTAGGTGTCTCTTTGGGTTCGGGTGAATGATTCGGATCCATTAGGGAGTTTCGATCCGCTCCAATCGCCGGAAGCAGAGCAGGAATCAGCATTGGCGCTGCTCCAAGATATATCGTAATGGGCTTCAGGCGGGACCGGCGCGTCAAAGGGGAAAGAAATCATCTGGCTGGGACTGGCCCAAATATTGACTTCGGGTTTTGGCCGGGGAACTGTCACCAGACAAATATCGGATGAACCAGCGCTCTTCACGCTGACGGTTTTCTCTCCGCCGGTGTAAAATGTAATTCTGGCCGTGCTGTTTGGAGAATTGGGGACAATCGTTCCTTCGGAAACTCCCCATTCGTAATCATTATTGCCGCCCGTGGCGCTGAAAGTGATCTCCTTCCCTATTTCTGCTTCGCTTTGGGCCGGAGAACAGCTTACGGCGGGGAATTCTTCAATTACAAGCTCTTGCGGCGGCGCAGATTCTTCTTCAAAAAGATAAACCGAACAGGAGCTGGTAAGGTTGGCGCTGGATACGCTGATTATGTTCGTGCCGAGATTGTTGAAAATGGCCGAAGCGGAATTGGAAGAAATTGGAACGATGGTTCCTTCGGTCAAAACTTCCCACTTGTAAGTTCCGTTGCCGCCTAAGGCCTCCACTTCAATGGGCGTTCCGGTTTTTTGTTCAGCCAGGGAACTGGGTTTCGCTTGGCAGCTCAGGGCTAGGGTGGCCGGCGGTTGCGATGATGGTTGAGAGAAAACAACGACAGTGCACGAAGCATCAAGCCCGCCGCTTTTGACAGTTATTATTTTTGGCCCGGATGAAGCAAAAGTTGCCGTGGCGGTATCAAAGGTAGCCGGAATAATGGTTCCTTTCCATAGTGTATCATTCAAAAACTTGCTAAGAAGAAAATCCCAAGTGTATTTCTGGCTGTCTCCGCCTTTGGCCTGCATGGTAATCGGTGTTCCCACTTTCCGGTCCAAGATGAATTTGGGAGAAACCACATCGCAGCTCAACGGCGTTATCACCACACCAGGTGGAGGAGTCACGCAATTCCCGTCCGCGTCTTTAATCATCCCTTCCGGCACTGTTGCTTGGTTCCCGGAAATATTCGGGCAGACGTCTGATTCGCTGATGTCCACAATGCAAGCTCCAGTCATTCCAGCGCTGGAAACGTTGATTCCCTTTTTTCCAGGAGTGTTGAACATCACCACCGCTGAATCCAGAGAATCAGAAAAAACGCTTCCGTCAGGCAAAACAGACCAGGTGTATGTTCCGTTGCCGCCCGCTGCTTTGACCGCAATCTGGGTATTAGTTTTTCTGTCCGCTTCCGCCGGAGCAGTTATCTGGCAGGTCGGAGGCGTGGGCGCCTGAACCACGTTCAAACTACAGAAAGCGCTGACTGTGGCGCCGGCAACAGTATGCGATACCGTGACGGTTTTCAACCCGGAAGTATTGTAAACAACCGAGGCGGTATCACGAGTGGAGGTAACGCTTCCGTCTGGCGAAGAAGACCAAGCATAATAACCATTATCAAAGTCAGTGCCTAACGCTCTCATGCTTATCGCTTTTCCCGTTTCCCTGTTGGCGGACGTTACTTCGCATTCAAAGCGGGTCGCGCCGGGAGCCGGCTGGCTCACGGTGATGGCAAAATTGGTTTCCAAAGTGCCTTTAGTTACTTTGATTTTTTTGTCTCCGGCCAAACTGAAAGCAATTTTCAAAAACGGTCCAGTGGTTATACTGGAACCCGGAGAAACCGATTTAAAGTCAGCAGTGTTGAGATTGTTCACATACTGGCCCGCGGAATAATTGTCGGGATTGTTCGGGACATACGCTCCGCTGCCGCTTGTCAGTTGCCAGGAATAATATTCCCCTTGGGTGGGGTCCGCATTGGAAACATATAATTGAACAATCTTATTTGTTTCGGCCTGGATATTTTGGGTTACCGGAGTTTCAGTGCGCTGGCCGTCCGTATTATCCACTTGAGCCACCGCCGGAGGAGGAGTCAGAGATATTCTTTTAACCGCCAAACCAGAAACATATCCCGGAGAAACGGAAAGTCCTATACCGACTATGACGCTGCCCGCTGGGGCTGGGAAGATAAGTTTAGGGTATTTTTCGTTTCTATTTGTGATACACGAATCAAAATATTGTTTTTTACTACTAATATCATTTAAAGGCGCATATTCCTGATAGTAACAAATAGGGGCGTTGGTATCACTGGTAATTGCCCAGTTCCAACCTGTAATAACGCTGTTAGAAATGTAGTCAGAAACTTTTTCGGCCGTCCCCGCCCCTGCTCCGCAATTTCTTTGAGTCCAATCGCTTACTTTATTGAAAATGGCTTGTCCGTTTTCAACGGGAGCGGTTTTTATATACAAAGAACAGTCCGGAAAATCTCCACCAATCCCAATTGCGGTTAGAACATGCCCAGAGACTTCAAAGATTCCGCCTTGGTCCGCGGTTCCATTTGCCGCCGCCCAGCGAGTGTATGTTTGAGTAGTATTTGCAGCCGCAAGGGCATTACTGCTTGATAAAAGTAAAACAACAAAAAGAGGAATTAGTATTAAAAGGACCTTTGAAAAATTGTTTTTAAAAATATTTATGTTGGGCATTGCTTTAATTTTCTTCCATATATAATGTAGTGTCAAACACTATGTTTGTGGATAACTAATTATTTTGTCATTTCTGCCTTGCCTGTCATTCCTGCGGAAGCAGGAATCCAGAATCTGGATTCCGCATCAAGTGCGGAATGGCAAAAAAGAAATAAAAAAATACCCCTTAACGAAACTTCCGTTAAGGGGTACAAAGGAGCGGCTTGAGAGTTAGAAAGCCACTCCTGTCCCAACCCTGAAATTGGCTCCGTACCCTGCGAGCCAACGAACTTCCGGCGAGATTATGAAGTTCTCCACCGGAAAGATGTTCAGGCCGAACGCCGCGCCTGCCACCGGCTTGAATTCACTCTTGGTCTGGCGAGAATGACCGCTTCCATCATCGCCAGGAAGCGGCTGGTCGCTACCAAATAAATAGGTGGTCACCGGATGATAAAAGTACTCATAATTGGTCCGGTGTTGGGTAGCGGCGAATCCAAGAATGGCCCCGATAACCGGTTCCACAACCAATCGGGAGCCGTTTTCTGACACCAGATTGATGTAGAGGGTCCCGGTTACCAAATGACGCGTTCCGTCTTCGGTCTTTGTGGAATAAGTCAACAGGTCATCAGGATGGATATTAAACTGTGAAATATCCATTCCTAACTGCTCGGCGATACGGATAGCGTCTCGTCCTCTGTCATTTAGGACACGATCGTACTCCCAACCGGATTTCTCCATGGCCTGACCCATATAGTCCAAGCCGAAGGAAAACCTTCCTTCCATGCCGAGCTTGACGCCAGCGCCGAAACTGGGTTGGCCCGTGAACTCCCATTCGTTGTAGGGGCCGGTCGGAGCCACGGACATTGAAACGTGGCCGAGGAAAGCTGTCTTGGCCTGGGCCTCGTTGTAAAGCAGTAGGCCGCCCATAAGCAGCCCGAGAGCGAGAAGCTGCCTTCTCATTTCTTCCTCCTTGTTGAGTTGTTAAAAAGCCGGAGATTGATAAAGTTCTATCAAATATTATAGATGATAATGATTATCAATGTCAAGAGGCCCCCTGTGGACAATTTTCTCTTCCAATTCACTGTCAAATCAGCGCCCTCAAATAAAAGGAGCAGAAAAAATCTGCTCCTTGGAAGTAACCGATCTATGGGTTTAAAGAGACTTCTCAATCTGTTCGTAAAGCCAATTTTCCAACTTAGTTACAATGGCCTTATTATCCTTACTCACCTCATGCCAGGTCACTTTCTCTGACATTGATTCCAGCCTGCAGATAATTGCCGCCTTTGTCTTGTCCTGAGAAATTTTCTCAAGGGATATGGCATAGTTGTACCTCAGTGTGATTGAACCAAAAAGACCCAATGCCTGTAATTGAGTTGGCCCTTGAACATAATCAGTAACAATTCTCCCCCCGTCTTTGTCAGAAGAAGAAATTCCAATTCTCTCTCTTTCAAGCACGCGCATCACAGACGACCAAATTTGATCGTAAGTTGCGTCATATGTAGTGTTAGGTTGGAAGTTGGCTGTGGGTTCTGGAAACTTCGCTTTGCTGATGTTAGCACAGCCGGATAAATAACCGATCCCATAGAGACATATTATTGATGTTAAAATTGCGCACCTCATAGTGATCCCTCCCATTCGGAATGTCTGATGTTTGGCTTTGAAGATGACCTAAGCAAGTGGATCCCTTTTATGGCTGTCGCTATGGCATGGAATACTTATTCAGAAAAAGTAAGTGATCGCAAATCCCAGCGAAAAACTGCCGTAATCTACAGGAACTGACTCCGAGCTGTATGAAGAGCCGGACTCGGAAATTTTCAAGGTGATGGTTGAATAGATTATTGGGGCTATGTCGATGATTCCGGTACATACTATATTTTGTGGTCTGATAATCTACCTTGGGTGTTTTTAATTAGAGACTTCACAAGCACTGGTTTCACGCTTACAGATTGCTGAACTAAGCGGTAAAAGAGTTTGCCCCTTGAGTAAGAAGTCCTGCGATTGAAACGGAATGTGAATTCGTCCAGATAGTAAGCCAGGTGTTCATGGCTGACAGCGCCTTGATAAGTACCCAGAAGCCAACGCTTCAGAAGACTGGCGACACGATGGCAATAGGGCAACAAGTTATCCCCAAGCTGGGCATCTTTCCGGATGACCTCGTGCTTGTATCCTTTCTGTTCAAGGCGACTGTACCCAAGCCATCCATCTGTCTGGATAAGAGTGCCAGACTCCATCATCTGTTCAAGGGCTTCCTCAAGACTAGCGGCGGAGGCATCTGGTATAACAGTCAGTCGGATTCGACCGATGCGCTTGCCATCTTTCTGGGCGGCGACCAGAACCAAAGATTTTCCCTCAGCTCCGCGTCCACGCTTTCCAATTCTTTCGCCACCAATAAATGTTTCGTCAACCTGGACAATGCCCGAAAGCCGATCTCGGCCGGGACGAACCATCGCCCGCCGCAGCTTATGCAACCAAGACCAGGCGGTGCGGTAACTACCAAGTCCGAGTGTCCTTTGAACTCCAAGCGCATTTGCGCCGTACTTCTGGCTGGTGATCTGCCATATGGCCCGAAACCAAAGAGTAAGCGGTTTCTTCGTATCTTGAAAAATAGTGCCTGCTATGACCGAGGTCACAAGCCCACAGCCTACACATTCGTAATTCCCATTGCTCCGAATCCATGCTTTCTCACTGCCACAACGCCGACAACGGAATCCCTGGGGCCACCTGAGATTGCTCAAATAATGCCGACAGGCCGCTTCCGTTCTGAACCTCTCCTCCAGTTCAAGCATCGTTTTCGGATATTCCTCCATGAGAAGGAATACTATATGTAGTAGTCACCGCAGTCAAGTGCATAGCCCCAATAACTTAATCTTAATATAAAATAGCCCCGGAAATCAATCCGGGATTTATTATTACAGACTATGGAATAATTCAGAGAGTCCGGCCCTCGGCCTTGAGTATGGGCTTGAGGGATTTAATCAGCTCGTCGAACGCATCCGGAGTCAGCGACTGCTCGCCGTCCGACAGGGCGCGCTCGGGGTCGATATGCACTTCGATGATCGCGCCGTCCGCGCCGCAGGCGGCCGCGGCCTTGGTCATCGGCCCCACCAGGTCGGGCACTCCGGTGCCGTGGCTCGGGTCCACGATAATCGGCAGGTGGCTCAGCTTCTTGATCAGCGGCACTGCCGAAAGGTCGAGGGTGTTGCGGGTGGCGGTTTCAAAAGTGCGGATACCGCGCTCGCAGAGGATCACGTTCGGGTTGCCCTGGCTCACGATGTATTCGGCGCTCATCAGGAACTCGTTGACCGTGGCCGAAAGCCCGCGCTTCATGAGTACCGGCTTATCGATCTGGCCCACCTGCTTGAGCAGGGCGAAGTTCTGCATGTTGCGCGCCCCGATCTGCATTACGTCGGTGTAGCGCGCCACCAGGGGGATGTCCTGCGGCGTAACCACCTCGGTCACGATCGGCAATCCCGTGGCCTCACGCGCCTGGGCCAGGAGTTCCAGCCCCTCCTCCTCCAGTCCCTGGAAGCTGTAAGGGCTGGTGCGCGGCTTGAAGGCCCCCCCGCGCAGCAGCCTGGCCCCGGCCTTTTTCACCCGCTTGGCCGTTTCGACGATCTGGTCGCGGTTCTCCACCGAACAGGGACCGGCGATTACCACGAACTGTTCACCGCCGAAAGCGGCCTCCCCCACCCGGACGATGGTTCTTTCCTCTTTGAGCTCGCGGCTCACCAGCTTGTAAGGCTTGAGGATGGGGATGACCGATTCCACGCCGGGGACCGATTCCAGGCTTTTCAGACGGAACTTGCCCCGCTCGTCGCCGATCGCGCCGATCACCGTGCGCTGGGCGCCGTAAATGGGATGGACCTTGTAGCCCAGCTCCCGGATACGGTCGAAAACGTGGTCGATCTGCTGGCGCGTGGCGCCCTCTTGCATGACGATAATCATCGGCGGATGCCCCTTAGCCCGGCTTATTCACAAATCATCGTAAATCCTCGTAGGGGTGGACCCCTGTGTCCACCCGTTGTTCGGAAATTTCTCGATGGTAATCGGGCGCACACTGGGGTGCGCCCCTACAAAAAACTTGAAAGACAAATTTTCAATTATCCTGATTAATACTCTTTTCAGGTGATTCAGGAAACCTTTTCGGCGACCAGGTCGCCCACTTCGCTGGTGCTGAAGCCCATCTTGCCGGCGGCCAGGCTCTTGATTTTATTGGCGCAGGCCCACTTGACCGCCTCTTCGATGTCCCGGGCCATGGCGCTTTCGCCCAGGTCCTCGACCATCATCACGGCCGCACAGATCGCGGCCAGGGGATTGATCACTCCCTTGCCCGTGTACTTGGGCGCGCTGCCGCCGATCGGCTCGTACATCGAAACCCCCCCGGGGTTGATGTTGCCGCCGGCGGCGATCCCCATGCCGCCCTGCACCATGGCGCCCAGGTCGGTGATGATGTCGCCGAACATGTTCTCCACCACGATCACGTCGAACCACTCGGGGTTTTTCACCATCCACATGCAGGTGGCGTCCACGTGGGCGTATTCGCGCTTGATGTCCGGGTAGTCCCTGGCGCCCACCTCGTGAAACGTGCGCTCCCAGAGGTCGCTGGCATAGGTGAGCACGTTGGTTTTGGCCACCAGGGTCAGGGTCTTTTTCCGGTCGCGCTTGCGGCAGTACTCGAAGGCGTAGCGGACGCAGCGCTCCACTCCCTTGCGGGTGTTGATCGAGGTCTGGATCGCCACCTCGTCCGGGGTGCCCTTCTTGAGGTTGCCGCCCGCGCCGGCATACAGGCCCTCGGTGTTCTCCCGCACCACCACGAAGTCGATGTCTTCCGGGCCCTTGTCCTTGATCGGAGTGTGGACGCCGGGATAGAGCTGGACCGGCCGGAGGTTGATGTAGTGGTCCAGGCCGAAACGCAGGGCCAGGAGCAGGCCCTTTTCGAGGATGCCCGGCTTGACGTCGGGATGCCCGATAGCGCCCAGCAGGATCGCGTCGAATTTTTTCAGCATCGGAATTGCATCGTCCGGCAGAATGACCCCGGTCGCCTTGTAATTTTCACCGCCCCAGTTGATCTGGGTAAAATCGAACTTCACCTTATGTTTGCCGCCGGCCGCCCTCAGTACTTTCAAGGCTTCGGCCACGACTTCCGGACCGGTGCCGTCTCCCGGAATCACCGCGATCTTGTAACTGGACGCCATCTAACACTCCTCCGAATTTAGGAACCTTACGGTTGGTTAGGTCGGTCGCCTTGCACCCCCGGACAGCCGCGTTCAGCCTGTCGCCAGCCAGGAATGCTTCGCGTAATACTTCTTCTCGAACTCCTCTATCTTATCTGTGTATTGCAGGGTCCAGCCGATCTGGTCCAGGCCGCGGACCAGGCAATCCTTGGCGAAAGCCGGAAAATCGAAACTGTAGGTTTTACCGGATGGAGTCAATACTTTCTGCGCGGGCAGGTCCACGGTCAGCTCGCAGCCTTGGTTCCCCTCGATCTCGCGGAACAGCTCCTCCACCTCGGCGCTTTTCAGCGCCACCGGCACCATGCCGTTCTGCGTGCAGTTGTTGAAAAAGATGTCGGCGAAACTGGGCGCGATGATACTGAGGAAGCCGTACTCCTTCAGGGCCCAGGGCGCGTGCTCGCGGCTCGAGCCGCAGCCGAAATTGTCGCGGGCCACCAGAATGCCCGCTCCCCGGTAGCGCGGCTGGTTGAGCACGAAGTCCGGGTTGGGCCGGGTTTCCTCGTCATCGAGGTAGCGCCAGTCGTGAAACAGATGCCGGCCGAAACCGGTCCGCTCGATCCTCTTCAGAAACTGCTTGGGGATGATCTGATCGGTGTCGACGTTCTGGCGGTCGAGGATGGCCGCCAGGGCGGTATAACGGGCAAAAGGCTTCATTCTGTCCTCATTCGGCAAATTTCAGTTAATTTCACGCGGGTCGGTGAAGTGGCCGGCCAGGGCGGCCGCGGCCGCCATCAGGGGGCTCACCAGATGGGTCCGGCCGCCCTTGCCCTGGCGCCCCTCGAAGTTGCGGTTGCTGGTCGAGGCGCAGCGCTCACCGGGCTGCAGACGGTCTTCGTTCATCGCCAGGCACATCGAACAGCCTGCCTCGCGCCATTCGAAGCCGGCCTCTATGAATATCCGGTCGAGACCCTCCTGTTCGGCCTGCTGCTTGACCAGTCCGCTGCCCGGCACCACCAGCGCCTCGACGCTCCCAGCCACCTTCCTGCCCCGGACGAATTCCGCGGCCTCCCGCAGGTCCTCGATCCGGGCATTGGTGCAACTGCCGATGAACACCTTGTCGATCCGGATTTCCCGGATCGGCGTGTTGGGGGCCAGGTCCATGTATTCAAGAGCCAGTTCGGCGGCCCGGCGTTGGTTGGGATCGGCGAATTCAGCCGGGTCCGGCACGCGGCCGTCGATGTCGGTGACCATGCCGGGGCTGGTGCCCCAGGTCACCTGCGGCCGCATGGAATCGATTCCCATGTCGACCACTTTGTCGAAAGGGGCGTCCGGGTCGGAGGGCAGCTTTTTCCAGGCGCTCTTCGCGCGCTCGAATTCGCGGCCCTGTGGAGCGTAAGGCCGGCCTTCGATGTAGGTAAAGGTGGTTTCGTCCGGCGCTATCATGCCCGCCCGGGCCCCGGCCTCGATACTCATGTTGCAGAGGGTCATGCGGCCTTCCATCGACATCCGCCGCACCACCTCCCCGGCGTACTCGATCACGTAGCCGGTCCCGCCGGCGGTGCCGATCCTGCCGATAATGGACAGGATGACGTCCTTGGGCCGTATGTTCTCCGGCACGCGGCCGTTGACCCTGATCTGCATGGATTTGGGCCGGCGCTGCTGAAGGGTCTGGGTGGCCAGCACGTGCTCGACCTCGGAGGTGCCGATCCCGAACGCCAGAGCGCCGAAAGCGCCGTGCGTGGCGGTGTGGCTGTCCCCGCAGACAATGGTCATCCCGGGCAGGGTGAGCCCCTGTTCGGGCATGGTCACGTGGATGATCCCCTGGCGCCGGTCGTCGATGTCGAACAGGGTGACTCCGAACTGGAGACAGTTGTCGCGCAGGGTTTTTACCTGCCGGGCGCTCAGCGGATCGGCGATGCCCTGGTCGCGGAAACGGGTAGGCACGTTGTGATCCGGCACGGCGAAGGTGTTCCGGGGCCGGTGCACCTTGCGCCCGGCCAGCCGCAGAGCCTCGAAGGCCTGGGGCGAAGTGACTTCGTGCACCAGGTGCCGGTCGACGTACAGGATGGTGATCCCCGCCGCTTCCGACACGACGTGCGAATCCCAGATTTTCTGAAACATGGTTTTACCCATGCGATACTCCTTGTTTCGTCGTTTTCAATACCGCTTTCCCATTCAGTCGGTTCACACGCCCTTGGCTGCCACTTTCTTCGGGGAGTTGTTTCTGGCGAAGAGAGCCTTGTTCACGGTGTTCAGGTAGGCGCGGGCGGCGGCATCCATCACGTCCGTGCTGGCGGCCTTGCCCATGTATTCCACGCCGTCGAAAATCACCCGCAGGAACACCTCGCCCACCGCATCGCGGCCCTCGCTGATCGAATGCACCTGGAAGTCGCTCATCGAGCCAGTCAGGCCGACGATCCGGTCGATCGTATTGCAGAGGGCGCTTACCGGACCATCTCCGGTGGCGGCGTCCTTCGCGTCCTCGCCGGAGTCCATGTCGGTCAGCACCAGGGTGGCCGCGCTCACGATGGCGTTGCCACCCACGGTCTGGATGTACTTCAGGTGCCACTTCTCGGGGATACGCTGGATGCCGTCCTGGACGATCGCCAGCAGGTCCTCATCGCTGATGTTCTTCTTTTTGTCGGCCAGCTTGCTGAACAGCTTGTAGGCCTTATCCAGGTCTTCACGGGTGAGATGGAAGCCCAGCTCCTTGAAGCGGTTGTCCAGCGCGTGACGGCCGGAATGCTTGCCCAGCACGATGTTGCTCTTCAGGATCCCCACCGACTGCGGCGTCATGATCTCGTAGGTCAGCGAGTCCTTGAGCATGCCGTCCTGATGGATGCCCGCCTCGTGGGCGAAGGCATTCTTGCCCACGACCGCCTTGTTCTGCTGCACGAATACGCCGGTGGTGTTGGTCAGCAGGCGGCTGGTGGGATAGAGCTCCTCGGTGGCAATTTCGGTGGTGAAATCGAGGATGTCGTGCCGGGTGCGGCAGATCATCACGAATTCTTCCAGCGAGGCGTTGCCGGCCCGCTCGCCGATACCGTTGATCGTGCATTCGACCTGGCCGGCGCCGGACTGGCAGGCGGCTATCGAATTGGCCACGGCCAGGCCGAGGTCGTTGTGGCAGTGAACGCTGAGGACGGCTTTGGTGGTCAGCTCGGGCACCGCCTTTATCAGTTTTTTCATCCTGGCACCCCATTCACTGGGCACTGAATAGCCCACTGTGTCAGGGATGTTGATCGTTCTGGCGCCGGCCTCGATGGTGGCTTTTACCACCTGCGCCAGGTAATCGTCATCGGTGCGGCCGGCGTCCTCGCAACTGAATTCCACGTCCTCGCAGTAGCTCCCGGCCAGTTTCACCGCCGCCACCGCCGCATCGAGCACTTCCTGGCGGCTCTTCTTCAGCTTGTATTTGAGATGAATGTCGCTGGTGGCGATAAAGGTATGGATGCGCGGCCGGGACGCATGCTGCAGCGCCTCCCAGGCGCGGTCGATATCGATCTTGACCGCCCGCGCCAGCCCCGCGATCACCGGCCGGCGGACTTCCCGCGCCACCAGGCTCACCGCCTCGAAATCGCCGTCGCTGGCGATCGGGAAACCGGCTTCGATTATATCCACGCCCAGCCGGTCGAGCTGGCGGGCCATCTGCAGCTTTTCGTCCAGGTTCATACTGCAGCCCGGGCTCTGTTCGCCATCGCGCAGTGTAGTGTCGAATATGAAAATCTTCCTCTTGTGGTCGCTCATTTCATGCCTCCCCGGATTTCGGGAAAAGAAATAAAGATAATTTCAGTGTCAAATAAAGATCAGAATGAACAGCCCGGGCCTCTCCAGTCGGCCGGACGCAAGCTGGTCGTACAAAACCATCTGATCTGAATGGCAAAATCGAACATGGCGGAAGGTCGCCTCTTGTTTGAAGTCAGCTCTCTCCGAGCGTTCTGCCGATTGCCCGGGCGATTATTTCGAGCTCTTTCATCAGTGTGTTGAACTGGTCCGGGTAGAGGCTCTGGGCGCCGTCGCTGACCGCTTTCGCCGGGTCGTGGTGCACCTCGATGATCAGTCCATCGGCTCCGGCGGCGATCGCCGCCCGGGCCATGGGCAGAACCTTGTCGCGGATCCCCGTCCCGTGGCTCGGGTCTGCGATCATCGGCAGATGGCTCAGCTTGTGCACCACCGGGATGGCGCAGATGTCCATCGTGTTCCGGGTATAGGTTTCGAAGGTCCGGATGCCGCGCTCGCAGAGGATCACGTTCCGGTTGCCCCCGGAAAGGATGTACTCGGCGGCCATCAAGAGCTCCTCGATGGTAGCCGAAAGCCCCCTTTTCAAGAGTACCGGTTTGTCGATCCGGCTCAGGGCGCGCAGCAGCGTGAAGTTCTGCATGTTGCGCGCGCCCACCTGGAAGATGTCCAGAAAGGGCAGCATCGGTTCGATCTGGCTGGCGTCCATCACCTCGCTGACCACCGCCAGGCCGTGCCGGTCGGCGGCGTCCCGCATCATCTTGAGTCCCTCGACGCCCAGTCCCTGGAAACTGTAAGGGCTGGTGCGCGGCTTGAACGCGCCGCCCCTCAGGATCCGGGCGCCGCTGGCCGCCACCCGCTCGGCGATAATGTGGATCTGCTCGCTGCTCTCCACCGAACAGGGTCCGGCGGCCACCACCACCTGCCGGCCGCCGATCTCGATACCCTTTACCCGGACCACGGTGCTGGCTGGCTGGAACTGGCGGCTGGCCATCTTGTAGGGAGCGGAAATTCTCACCACCTCGGCCACGCCGTCGAGAATTTCGAAGTCGCGGGTGTCTAAGGCGCTGGTATCGCCGATAGCGCCGATCACCGTGCGGTCGAGGCCGGTGGAACGGTGGGCGTCGAGCTTGAAGCCCTGCAGTTTTTTGATAACCGCCTGTATCTGTTCTTCGGTGGCGTCATGCGCCATGCTGATGACCATCGCTCTTCCCTTCCTGCTCGGTCATTTCACGTTCGAGGCGTCTGGTTTCGTCGATAATGCGCTCGAAAAGCCTTCTGATCGCCGCATTCGACAGTGGTCCGGGATTATTCTGCTGCACGTGGTCAAAAATGAAGTCTTCCCTGTCCGGATTGTAGACCGGTGCTCCGAGTTTTTTCTTTATCAGGCCGATCTCCAGGGCGATCCTGGCCCGCTCGTTGAACATCTCGATCAGCTTTTCGTCGATCTCGTCGATCCTGACCCGCCAGTCGGAAATATCCATCGGGTGAATCCTCAGCTCGAGTCCGTGGATCCGGATTATGCACCGGATAGCAAAAAGCCACTATCTTGTGATAGTGGCTCGGTTTCTCGGCAAGTGCAATCTACTGTCTGCGGTGTAATCCTCCACTATCACGCCGGCATTAATTCGGAAATAGAAGGTACAAGTACAAGTAACTCACTTCACGCTCCAAACGGCTTCGAGGACACTTCAGCAGCAGATTTTCCAATTAAGCTTATTTTAAGTAAACTCGTCCGTCCAGTCAAGAAATTTATCGTCATTACCGGCCGCGGCCTTTAATCTGTTCCGGCCATTCCGGGTTCACAGACAAACAAAAAGCTCGAAAGCGGGCCGCTGCCGGGCTAAAGGGTAAACTTGCCGAAGTCCTCGGGATTCATCTTGCGCAGGGTTTCCCGCAGGACTTCCGGGTCGTATTCCTCGGTCTGGGTCACCGTTTTCGGCATGATCTTACTTGCGCTGTCCAGCAATTCCTCGCTGGTGTGGATCGGCGCTTTCATGCGCAGGGCCAGGGCGATCGAGTCGCTGGGACGCGCATCCAACTCCAGCCGCTTGCCGTCCTGATTCAGGTAAATCCGGGCATAATAAGTATTGTCCCTGAGCTCGCTGATATACACCGATTCGAGCTGGACGCCCAGGTCCACCAGCGCCTGTTTGAACAGATCATGGGTCAACGGCCGCTTGAACTTGACGCCGGAAATCTCCATCGCAATGGCGCTCGCCTCGCTGGGACCGATCCAGATCGGCAGAACCCGTTCGCCGTTCTTTTCCTTGAGCAGGACCACTGGTGAATTGTTTGAGCTGTCGATGCCGAGTCCGGAAATGGTCAGCTCGATCATGGCTTTCCCGCAATCTCTGAAAGTTAAAATCGAAAAGATGGAGTTGCGACTGCCTTTCTCCCCTACTCTCTTTGAATGTATCATCCGGCCGACAGAAATCCAAGTCCGGTACCGCGGCTTCAAGATCAGGTGCCCATCGTCCAAGAGGTGAGGTACTTGACTTGTTCGGGCGTGAGCCTGTCGATACCGACTCCCATGGATTTCAGCTTCAGCTCGGCCACCCAGTTGTCGATCGAATCCGGCACTTCGTAGACCGTCGGCTCGAACTTGCCTTGGTTCTTGATCACGTATTCTGTGGTAAGGGCCTGCACGGCGAAGCTCATGTCCATCACCGATGCCGGATGCCCCTCGGCGGCCGCCAGGTTGATCAGCCGGCCCTCGCCCAGCACGAAAATCTTCCTGCCGTTTTTGAGATAGTAGGCGTCCACTTCACGGCGCACGCTCTTTTCGATCTTTTTAGAGATATTCTCCAATCCCTTGAGGTCGAGTTCGACGTTGAAATGGCCGCTGTTGCAGACGATGGCCCCATCCTTCATCAGCAGGAAATGCTCCGGACGGACCACGTTGATATTGCCGGTGAGCGTGCAGAAGAGGTCGCCGATCTTTGCCGCCTCCTCCATTTGCATCACCCGGAAGCCGTCCATCACCGCTTCGAGCGCCTTGATCGGGTCGACTTCGGTGACGATCACGTTGGCGCCCATGCCGCGCACCCGCATAGTGAATCCCCGGCCGCACCAGCCGTAGCCGGCGGCAACCACGTTCTTGCCGGCCAGCAGGATGTCGGTGGCGCGGATGATCCCGTCCACTGTGGACTGGCCCGTGCCGTAGCGGTTGTCGAATAAATGCTTGGTCTGGGCATCGTTGACCGCGAAGACCGGGATCTTGAGCGCCCCGTCTTTAGCCATGGCCCGCAGGCGGATTACTCCGGTGGTGGTCTCTTCCATGCTGCCCAGGATGCCGCTGATCTGCGCTGGATAATCGGAGTGGATGGTCGAAACCAGGTCGGCGCCGTCATCCATGGTCACAGTGGGCTTGTGCGCGATCGCCTTGTGGATGTGGGAATAGTAGGAGTCGTGATCTTCCCCGCGGATGGCGAACACCTGCATCTTATCGTGCTCGACCAGCGAGGCGGCGACATCATCCTGAGTGGATAGTGGGTTGGAAGCGCAAAGTACCAGGTCGGCTCCGCCGGCGATCAGAGTGCGGCAGAGGTTGGCGGTTTCGGCCGTCACGTGCAGACAGGCACTCATCCTGACACCCTTCAGCGGCCGTTCTTTGGCAAAGCGCTCCCTGACCAGCTGCAGGACCTGCATGTCGTGGTCCGCCCAGTCGATCCGCTTCTTGCCCTGGGCGGCCAGGCGGCTGTCGGCAATATGGCAATCCATGATTTCAGTTTCTCCAGACTGTTCGAGTTAGACTGTCGGTCCGGCCGGCGCCCGGGGATTCCGGGGCGCTGAACGATCAGGCGTGGCGGCCGACTGAAGCCTTCAGTGAATTAAGCCTTCAGTGAATTAAAAAGAACCGGCAGTTTCGGCCGTGACATCCTGGCGTAGACTGCCGGAATAAACTGGCAAGCGGTGTGTTTCGACTGAACGTCAGAGCGGCTCGCTCCTGATATTAGCGTTTTCCTCATTGAGGGTGATCATTATCGAATCGCCGGCGGTGGGCAGCGCAATATCCCAGATCAACATTTCATTAGTGGAACCCGGCCGGCGAGCCTCGGCGTGCAGCCACCAGCGGCCGAAAGGCAACTGCAGTTTTTTAACCATGCAATCCTGGTCGGTGGTTTCGACTTTTGTTTGTAATTCCGGAGTAATTGTCGTCTTGAAATCGCCGAAACCCTTGTAAGCCGACTCGCTCCACTGCTGAAGCTTCATATCGTAAACACTCTTGACCTGCAAGTACTGCTCGTGAACCTGATGGCGTCGGTCCAGCATGCCCTGCATCTGCTTGTCTACTGCCTGAAAGACCGGATATTTCTTGCGATAATCGACCGACCGGTTGTCCATTTTTTCGAGCTCGTCGCGCATGCGGTCGACACTGTCGGCCACACGGGCGCTTCTGTCGAGTACTTCCTGATAGGTGGCCAGGAGAGCCATTAAATCGGTGGAATCGGGCCGGGGTCCCGGCTTGTTGACTTGAACCAGGCTGTCGAGCACCGCGGGGTAATTGTAAGACAGGAACTCGATCTGCGTGCCCTGGCAGGGGGTGTCACTGAACGGTAGCTGCAACTCGATGAAGAAAGTCGGCCGGGTCGTACAGCCGAACAGCACCAGCATCGACAATGGCACTATCAGGTATCTGGAGAGCCCGCGGTTCATCGAATTCTCCTCCTGGAGCATGAGCGGTGGCCGGAAGCGCAACCTTTTCTCGGTCGCTTACTTTTTGCCGAGAAGAAAAATTAAAGTCAGATTAATAATTCCGCTCTCGGCCGCTGTCAAGCATAAACATCCACGCTTCTGCCGATTCCGGCCAGGCTCATCTGCATGCTCAGCAGACTGTCCATCGCGCTGCGCGCCCTGAAGCCAGCGGCGATTGCGTAACGCACGGCGCTGTTTTCCTCGGTCTGGTACAGCCTCACCGAATAGGACTGTACCTCCCACTGGCCTTCCATCCTGCCGAGCATCCGGCGGCCGATCTCGCTGATATGGGCGCGGTCCAGGGAAGCGACTTCCTGGCTCTGAGACACCCAGACGGCGTTGTCGGCCGGCCAATTCGATCCCGGCACAGGGCTGGCCCAGGTCGGATTGATACCACTCCCGGCAGGCAGGTAAGGCGACAGCCCCTGCGGCAGCGGCTGCGCCATTGGCTCGGAATACCTGGCCGTGGAAATCGAGCTGAGATCCATAACCGACCCCCCGGTTGAGCTACGGTTCAGCTTCATCCAATGGTTACCGCACCGGATCGATCCGCTACGGTAACATTCAATTTACAGAATCGCTTGTAAAATTGGAAGTAATTTTAAAGTTTATCCCTCCGCTGCCGATTTAGTTAAATGAAGAAGGAATCATAACCCAGAGCACAAATAAGCCGCTTCGCATACATCCCCCCTCTTCCGGGAACCCCAAATTGAATGCTTATTGTGCTCCAGAAGCCCGGGCCGGACGCCCGGGCTTTTCAGTTACAGGCTAAACGAAAAGGTTCACCCGTTGTCCGATAAGGTCCCGCGGCAGCAACGAGCTGCGGCTGGCGGTCGCTCTGGCCACCGCCAGCAAGGTTTTCTTTTGTCCTTCGATCTTGGTCCGGCTGCGGCGCACCGGTTCCAGGATGCGCTCGCGGGTGCGCTGGTATTCCCCGTAAATCTCCAGTTGCCGTGCGTGTATTGCCTGGAAATCGGTCATGGTACCGTCCGGTCAATCTGTACGGATTGACTTGAATTAATTGCCGAACCCTCATTATTTTTAACACAAACTCCGGCTGATTACAAGGTTAAAGGTATTCGCACGATAAAAGCGGGAACCGGCCGTGCCAAAAATCGAATTCATTTCGCCCAACTGGGAGTGCAGCCGCTGCCACACCCGGGTGAAGAAGAAAATCCGCGTCGTCGACGGCAAGCTGATGGCGACGTTTTTCTACCTGCCGCAGAAATGCGGCGCATGCGGCAAGCTGCTCGACTTTTACAAGGTGCTGGAAGACTACGATCTCGAAACGATCAAGCGGGCGGACAAAGTGCTCGTCTGAGGCGGTGAAACTGAAGTCCGGTGAAATAACGATGAAAGCTTGGTGGCCCGTTAATTACCGGCCAATTAGCCGGCCGGGCCGGCAAACGGATATGGATGGGGGTTGAAGTTTATGCGAACAAATTATCGAAATTTTTCCGAGGCAGTATCGGACTCAGTCAGCTTTCATCCCGAGCGCAGCCGGAGGATTACTATTCGAGACAATGCAAGAGGAGCGTGTAGTAGCCTGGTAATTTCCATCGTGGCCCGGGGGATGATTCCGGTGGCAGGCAGGCCATTTCGAGGACCGGTGCGGGGAGATGTGCGGTGTAGTCCTCGAAGGCAACCGCCCAAGGAGCGGCGGGAAAAGACCCAAAGCCTGGATTAACTTTGTTTTCCTTTGGTTACAAATGAAACGCTTTTGGTTCTTTTGTCGCCAAAAGAACAATTAAGCCTTTTGCCGGGGAAATAGATAGACTCCAGGATAGTATTCCAATTGACATTTTTTCGTACAGTTCTGGCGGTGAGAAAAAATCAAAGGCCGTCGGTCACCGGGACTGACGGCCTTTATTATTGGGGTGAGCGATGGGACTCGAACCCACGGCCACAAGGGCCACAACCTTGTGCTCTACCAACTGAGCTACGCCCACCATCGATTGCAAGGGCGAAAAAATATAGCGAGGTCAATCTTTTCTGTCAACCCGGATCGCCGGGTCAGGCCGGCCGGCACAGCCCGCGGGCGAAGCGGCGGCGCTGTCGACTATCAGCCTGTCTCCCGGCTGGACGGTGCCTCCCCTGATTACCCGGGCGAATATCCCCTCGCGCGGCATCACGCAGTCGCCGGCCTGTTCATAAATGGCGCAGCGGGAGTGGCATTCTTTTCCGATCTGTGTCACTTCCAGCTGGGCCTCACCAAGCGTTAAGCGATCGCCTACCGACAGCGCCGGCAGATCGATCCCCTCGGTGATGATGTTTTCCGCGAAGGCCCCGGGGGATACTTCCACTCCCCGCCGGCGGATAGTTTCGATACTTTCGGCCGCCAGCAGGCTCACCTGCCTGTGCCAGTCGCCGGCGTGCGCGTCCCCCTCGATCCCCGATCCCGCCACCAGGTGCGCCGATTCGACCGGCTTCTTCTGCATCCCTCTTTTCGGACTGATACAGATCGCGACAATCTTCCCGGCTGCGCGCTGGACCATCGTCATCCCCCGGTTGCCATCATGCTGCGGACACCCGGTTCGCGGTAGCCGGCGAGGGCCTGGTGGGAAAATAATTTCTCCTGCAGGAAGTTGGTAATCATTCCGGCGATTTCAACATCGTCCGCGCCCTTGCGCAATGGTCCCGCCAGGTCGAGCTCCTCCGGGTTGTGCAGGCAGGGTTTGAATCCGCCATCGGAAGTCAGGCGCAGCCGCGTACAGGTCGAGCAGAATTTGCTGGTGAGGGAGGTGATGAAGCCGACCCGGCCGCAGAAACCTTCCACCGTGAACCGGCGGGCCACCCCGCCCTCGGGCTCGGCGCCGTTCAGGGGAACCAACGGGTAGCTGCGACCGATCAGGTCCTTCATGTCGAGCCAGGAGATGAAGGAATCCTGGCTCCAGCCATTGGCCGTGAAGGGCATGAACTCGATAAAACGCACTTCGAGCGGACTGAACCTGGCGAGTTCGACGAAATCCTCCAGCTCGTCGTCGTTCACCCCGCGCATGACCACCGTATTGAGCTTCAGCGGAACGAATCCGGCCGCAATCGCCGCCTCGATTCCCGCCATCACCCGGTAGAATGCGCCCGAGCCGGTGATCTGTTCGAACCGGTCCTCGCGCAGCGTGTCGAGGCTGACGTTGAGCCCGGCCAGGCCCGCGCTTTTCAATTGCTCCGCTTTGTCCGCCAGCAGCACGCCATTGGTGGTCAGGGACACAGTTTCGATCCCGGCCACGCGGGCCAGCCGGCCGATCAAGGCCCCGAGGTCGGTCCGGGTGAGGGGTTCGCCGCCGGTGAGACGGACCTTGCGCACTCCCATCCGGGCGAATATCCCCACCAGCCGCTCGATTTCATCCGGCTCCAGACGCTGGCCCTTATTGCCGCACAGTGGTTCGCTGCCCGCGGGCCGGCAGTACGAACAGCTCAGGTTACAATGGTCCGTAACCGACACCCGCAGATAATCGTGGCTGCGGCCGAACGAATCCATCAGTCTGGGCAGTGTCTCCACCATCGCTACCGGGCCTGACAAGTTGCGGTTCCAGGATTCCCTTGTAGTAAACGCAAAATGGAAGCTCGAGGTTTCCGGACAACGGGAACTAAATTGTCCGTGTTATATATATTGTAACCTGTTTGCGATAATTGCAACAGTGGCAGGTGGGCGGATTATATTTACGGCGGACTCGCCGGAAGAAATTTCTCTTTTGAAAAAGAGGGGCAAGGGGGGATTTAAGATAACACATCCATTATATTTTATAGGATATCCCACTCAACTGCCCGCGAAAGCATTTCCCGAAGAAAAGCTGCCTCTCTGTTAGCAGTTGCTGCCTTGACTCCTTCCTGTTTCATGCGGGCGTGCATGTAATCCAGAACAAGCTTCTTGGAAATCTGGCTTAGCTGGGTTTCAAGCGATTCAGGGCACCGCTTGACGTTCTTAAAGAAATCGTTGTATCGTGCCGCCATGCTCCTGCTCTGGTTTTTGCCGTGCCGCTCCATAAACTCCGGGAAGAAGTCCTTCAGGGTAACTCTTTAATATTAAACAGCAGTGAAACTGCCTCAAAGAAAGGGCGTTTCCGGTCAAGAAAAAAGATAAGAGTGAACAATGCAACAAGTTCCACTATCAGCACAAACACTACGAAGATCCCGAACAGGAAACCTCCTATGTTATAGCACCGTACAAATGCCATGAACGCCTCATAGATACAGACCAGCGAAAATAAGATGGGCGCTAAATAGAGATAAGCCAAAGTGGTGAACAGCGCGGTACTGAGCGCAGTAAGTGAAATTATTCCACTGAGGGCTGCGAGCGACAGAAATGCCAAACTCGCTGCAGCTCGTGGGTCAGTAACTTTGTCCCGATTTGTCTCGACGGCCGGAGGTTTATCCTTCACGGGCGGATTCCCGGTATCTCCCCAGTACTGATGTATGACTGCCTTCGTTGTCAGTTTGTCGAACCTCAATGCCGTGCCATAGAAAAGAACTGTGAAAACTAACATGCAAAGCATCAGTAAGAGCAAGTTTAACCTATCGTGGAACGAGAGTCTCTGGTACCGGATAATGGTCGACATTCAATTGCCTCCTGAACTTTCCGACACTCGGGTTATGGCACTCGTCCCGTTCCGCGCGATGACAGTCCGGTCTGCAACTCGCGTTTGACCCAAATGGTAAAGTAAAGTCCGCGTAGGGAGTAAATCGATATTACTCATATCAAAGTTGATAGCGGTTATCTTAACTTGATTTTTCCATTTCGGAGCCGGGCTTTCGCTTTTTCTGATTCGAACCAAAAGTTCCTTTATCGAATTTCATGAAATATCACCTACCTTCATCAATAGTATCAAAATTTTTCGGTTCTGAGCAGGAAAAAAGAGACTATTCTCCCTCAGTTAAACCTGCAAATCAAGATTTTACGTCTGGCAACATCGCATCAGCCGCCCACCATCACCGCGCGCAGCGAGTTGGCCTTGACGATGACGTGCACCTCGAGTCCCGGCTTCAGCTCCAGCTCCCTGGCCGATTCACCGGTCAGTACGGTCCTGATCTGGCGGCCCACGTCCACCGAGACGATAGTTCTTTCCTGGTAGGATTCGAGGTCGAGCACCCGGCCGCGCCAGACGTTCCGCGAGCTCAGGCGGGGCAACTCCCCCAGCGACAGGATAATGTCCTCTCCGCCGATAGTCACGAAGCATTTCTGGCCGGGAGAGCCGGAGGTGTCGGTGACAAATAGTTCGAGGGGACCGGAGCGCACCTGGGCGTAGCCCGCCGTCTTGTCGACCCTTTCGACCACCGCTTCAATTATCGTCTCGATCGGTCCGGCTCTCACCACCCCGGACAAATCGGCGAAAGCCGCGTGGGGCTTTTTCAGGCTCGAGATTTTTGAGTGCTTGTGATGGCGCTCGTCCACCTCGACATCGATCAGGGCCACCTGGTCGCAGATCGCCGTGATGTCGGCGAAACTGTGGCTGACATAGACCATGGGGATCGAAAGCTCGCTCTTGAGCCTGAGCAGGTAGGCCAGGATGCGGTCGCGCAGGGCGGCGTCCAGCCCGGTCAAAGGCTCGTCCAGGAGCAGCATCGAGGGTGAAGTCAACAGCGCCCGGCCGATTGCCACCCTTCGCTGTTCGCCGCCCGAAAGGGAACTCGCTCCACGCAGAAGCAGACGGCGCAGGTCGAGCAGGTCGTAAATTTCATCCGGTTCGAGTCTCCGCTTGTCCGCCGGGGTGCGCCGGTAGCCGAAAAGCAGGTTGTCCATGACATTCAGGTGGGGAAAAAGCAGATTCTCCTGGAATACCACCCCCAGCCGCCTCTTTTCGATCGGGACGCTGATCCCACGTTCGGCGCAGAACAGCTCGCTTTCGCCCAGGATCCGAATGTAGCCGGACTGGGGCCTGAGGATGCCGATCAGGGACATCAGGATGGTTGTCTTGCCCGACCCTGACGGTCCCACCAGCCCGGTGACCTTTTCGCGGCTGGAGAGGGCGGCTTCGAGACTGAAGTCGCCGCGCTGGAGCCTGAAATCCATCTCGAGCGCCATCAGCCGCCCTGCCTTTCGCCGAACCTGGTCGTCCCCGATCTGGCGATGAGAGTTTCGCTGGCGACCAGGGCCAGGGCGCTGAGAGTCAGGGAGATGACGACCAGGCGCAACACCTCCGCCTCGTGCCCCGGAGTCTGATAGTGATGGAAGATTTCCAGCGGAATCGTCCGGTTCCCCGGCGTGCCGGCGCTGACCATCGCGGTGGCGCCGAACTCACCGAGCGCCCGGGCAAAACAGAGTACCGATCCGGCCACGATCCCAGGCCAGCAAAGAGGCAGGGTAACCGCGAAGAAAGTACGCAGGGGAGAACAACCGAGTGTGCGGGCGGTCGCCTCGAGCCGCGGATTGACGCTTTCCAGCGCCCCGCGCACCGTCCGAACCAGCAGTGGGAAACCCATCACCGCCGAGGCGATGGCCATGCCGGTCCAGGAAAATATCACCCGGATGCCCAGATCGGCCAAAAGACCGCCCAGCACGCTCTGCTGGGAAAATAGCTTGAGCAGAAGGAACCCGGTCACCACGGGCGGGATCACCAGGGGCAGGAAAACCGCGGTCTCCACCAACGCCTTGCCCGGGAACTTGCGCCGGCTCAACAGCCAGGCCAGGGCCACACCTGGAACGATACCCAGTACAACCGCGCAAACACCGATCAGCAGGCTGAGGAATATGGCACTGGCTTCTGGATTCTGGATCATGAGCGAAGTAACAGTTCCGGATCAGGGGGCGGAGAAACCGTGCTCGGCGAGAATACGCCGGAATTCATCGCTGCCCAGAAATTTTATGAAAGCCGCCGCCTCGGCCTTATTCCCGCTCCGGCTCACGACGCCCGCGTGGTAGGTGACAGGCGTGTGCGACTCTTCCGGGAATTCGAATGCGACCTTGACTTTCCGGCTGACTTTCGCGTCCGTGCTGTAGACTATGCCGGCCTGCACTTCACCCTGCTCCACGTACGCCGTGGCCGCGCGCACGTCCATGGCGAACACGATTTTTTCTTTGGCGAGCAAGGAATCCCAGAGGCCGTAAAAGGTCAGGGCTTCTTTGGCGTACTGGCCGGCCGGTACGTGACCCGGGTCGCCCACACTGATACGCTCCAGTCCGGGGAGTCCGGCGGCTGATCCGGGAACTTTTTTATTCGTCGCTGAAACGATACAAACCAGCCGGTTACGGGCGAACATCAGCCGGTTGTCGTGGTCCAGCAGTTTCTTTTCATCGGCGTAGGCGATCCACTTTTCATCGGCGGAAATGAACACGTCCGTGGGCGACCCGGCCTCGATCTTGCGCGCCAGGGAGCCCGAGGAGCCGAATTCGAATCCCACTTTCGTGCCGGTTTTCGCGGTGAAGGCCTTCCCTGCCGCTTCCATTGCCTCGGTGAGGCTGGCCGCCGCATAAACCACGATTTCTTTTTCCGCCCGCTGATTTTCAGCTCTCGACCTGCGGCCTGCGATCGCCAGGCCAATCAGGACGGCAATCATTATAGAATATGCCGCAGCCGGCAGCCATCTTTTCCCGCTTAACATCCGGAAACCTCCCTCGCTTATCCAGCGATTCGGATTGCCCCAATATTAATCGTTTCCCGTACGATGCGTCAATGACAAAGCGGCAGGGGCGCGGCGCGTTCACCCGGTACGATGAAGGCCGCGTCCCTGTGTGTGTTGCGGTCAGCAGAGATCAGAAATAGCGCCCGACTCTTTGGAAATTTAACATGACGCTGGTGCCGATTACCGGGTCGTGGTCCCATTTGCCGGTAGCCGGCAGCTTGTCCGAACGGTACTGGAAGTAGGTGCTCAAATCGATGTTCTTGAAAAGCTGCCACTTGAAACCGGTGTTGAACCAGTTGGTGTTGTAGCGGTCACGGGGGCCGAGCGCCGAGACCTGCATCCAGAACTCGTTATAAACGTACCAGTTGCACTTGCGCCAACCGATATTGAAGCGGTGCGTGAGCCGCGGCCTGATCCGGATGTACTCCCGGCCCACGTTCCCGAGCTTGGCGTGTACGCGGGTGCGCAGGTCGAAGGAATTGGAATCTTGAGTGTACAGCTTGAAGGTCGGGTCTATGAAGATGTTCTTTTCCACTTGCCACTTGCCGGGAGAACTCTCCTGCGGCTTGTAGCGGTAAAGCACCCGCAGGTCCAGCCACTTGCCGATCCTCACGCCCGGGCCGATTTCATAGCGCCACCAGTAGTAATCCTGAATGTCGTCCCTGACCCTCATCTGGTAATCCGTCATGATGTGCCAGATCGTATTGATATTGTACTGGAGCCCGTATTCTCCCCAGTGTTCGGTTTTGCCGGCGGGGAGCGACGAGGGCAGGATTGACAATGTAAGCGATACCAGCAATACAACTCCCATTCGCTGCATTCTTCCTCCTGGAATTAATGTGGGGGTTATAGGCATAAATTTCCGGAAATAGTGCCTTCTTACAGGCAGAAACTATCAGCAACCAACGTGCCAGCCAGTAGGTCGATTCTGTAAGTTATTATATTTGATTAAGTTGCTAAGTAAGACTGGAGGGTGTTTCTTCGGTGAAGATTGGCGGCATGTGAGACAGAAATGTCCCAACCCAGATTGCAGTAATTGTTTTAAAGCTTTGAATCCCTTGGTCTAAGGTACACACTGTCATTAATTTCTCAAGATGTCCTGCGTCAGCCCATAATCCTTCATTTTACGAAATAGCGTGCGGCGCGTAATACCCATAATAGAAGCTGCCTTGCTCTTGTGCCACTGAGTCAAATTCAATGCTTCCAGAATGACCTGCTTTTCGAAGTTTTCGGTTCCTTTCTTAAGGTTGAGTGTACCGGGTCTGTATGTCCGGTGAATTGAACTTTTGATATTATTCTCGATCATTTCCTCCATCAGATCGAACTGGCCGACAGTAAGATACCTGAGAATCACATTCTGCAGTTGACGAACGTTACCCGGCCAGTCGTAATTATAGAGCTTTTCAAGAATTTCCTCCGGGATATCCGAAATTGATTTGCCGCTATGTTTCGAAACGAAATACTTTACCAGCAGGAGAATATCCTCTCTTCTCTCCCTCAGCGGAGGTAAATTAATTGGCACAATATGCATCCTGTAGAAGAAATCCGATCGCATCTGTCCATTCTTCACCCCGGTAGAAAGATCTCTGTTGGTAGCGCCGATAATTCGGACATCGTTCTTACGCAGGTCGCCGCCGCCGACAGGAGAATATCCTTCGCCTTCTACCGCTCTGAGCAGTTTGACCTGCATGCTCGAATCGAGCTCACCGACTTCGTCCAGTAACAGCGTACCACCGTCGGCAATGTCGAAAAAGCCTCTTTTATCCTCATAAGCCCCTGTGAATGCTCCTTTGCGGTAACCGAAAAATTCGCTTTCGAACAATGACGATGGGATTGCTCCACAATTTACGACAACAAACGGCTTGTTAGCTCTTTGGCTCATATTGTGGATGGTTTTGGCGACAAGCTCCTTGCCGGTACCGGTTTCACCGTAAACAATTACATTCGCGTCGCTTTTTGAAGCTTTTTCGATAAGTGTATAAACTGCTTGCATAGGAGCGCTTTTCCCTACAATTTCGCCGAAAACAGAGGATGGATGTTTATCTGCACCGGGCATCCGTTGTTCTGACTCATCCTCGACCGGTTCGCCAGCGGCGAGCTCTTTTATTATTTGTCGCGAAATATCCTGCACCGTAATCAGGTCTGCTTTGTCTCCCTGCCATTCAATTTTGCTAATATGGACTTCTGACCAGATCTCTTTATCCGTATCTCCCTGAAAGACCACCTTGATACTGCTTTTGACATCATTGGGTTGAGCCGGCGACATCAGCTTAGCAAAGTCTGCCCGGAAATCATCACGAACCAGTACCATAAAGTCTTTTTGCAGTAGATTTTCCCTGTAGTGCCCAAGCATGGAAGCGAATTGTTTATTCACAAAAACGAGTTTATCCAGTTGAATAACAGCGATCCCCGCGGCAACGTTTTCTGCAAGCACCCTGCTGAACTCTTCGGTTGCCGCCTGCTTTTCCTTGCCGAGTTTCAATTCGGTTAGATCCTTACAGATTGCCATTACGTATTCGATCTGAGCTTTTGCTCCAAATTGGGGTATAAAGCTTGCTTCGAAGTTCCGTTCCCCCAGCTTACGGGATACGTATTTTATCTCCGCGGTTTTACTTTTTCCTGTTGCAAACACTTCTTTGACGCTCTTGGCCATCTCGGGTGGCAGTACTTCCTGGAGAACCGCCTGATTTGTCTTGCCGATAAAATCGTCCCTGGATAATCCTGTAAGTTTTTCTATGATAGAATTGACGTAAACGCAGCTCAGTTGCCTGTCGAAGCGGACGATAAGATCCGTGGCGTTTTCCGCCAATGACTCAAACGCCCGTTCCTCCCTGGTCCTTAGCTCATTCGATTTATCCTTTTCATTTTGATGCAGCCTGAGTTCCTTCATCATTTTTTCAAGCTCGCTGTTTTTCTTGTCCACTTCCTCGGTAATTCTTGATTTGTACCTCTTCCTGATTGCGACAAACACGAGCCCAACCAGCAAAATCAGAGATGATGCTTTAAATCCAGTCGTTTCCCACAATGGAGGTGTCAAGGTAAAATGATATTCTGCAGGCACTTCGCTCCAAATGCCGGCATTGTTTCTTGCTTTAACTCTAAAAGTGTATTCGCCGCTCGGTAAATGTGTATATCTCATGCTGCGTTGATTGGTTTCCTCCCAAGCCGTGTCCCAGCCATCCAATTTGTAACTGTAAACCAACTTCTCCGGCGCGGTAAAACACAAGCTTACGAAATCGAATCTGATATTATTCCGATCATGGCTTAGCACGGCAGTCTGATTGACCGCGAGATTCGTATCCCCTACGGTAACACTTGTTATGTACACGGGAGGCGGTGTAATATTCTCCCGATCCAATTCCGGATCGAACCTGGTTAAACCCGATGTCGTTCCGAACCACAATTTGTTACGGCTGTCCTTAAGACACGCTCCCATGGTCATTTCGTTTGAGGAAAGACCTTCTTGAACCGAGTAAACCCTGTACGATTGTCCGTCGTATCTGTTAATCCCTTTGCTCGTACCGATAAAAAGGAAGTCTTTATACCCGATTATGAAATAACAGAATTTGCTGGAAAGCCCGTCTTCCACAGTCAGGTTTTGAAAGCTTGCGCCGTCGAACTTACTAATTCCTTCGGAGGTGGCAAACCACAGGTGCCTCCCGCTATCCTCAAACATGTGGTATACCTGGTTGCCCACCAGCTCATTTTCCTTGTTAAACGCATCCCATTTTGTGCCATCGAAACGGGAAACGCCATTCTCGGTGGCAAACCATAGAATGCCATTGGTAGTCTGGATAATATCGTTAACGACGCTGCCCGCCAATCCGTCTTCCACCGCATAGGTAGTCCAGCTTGTTCCGTCGTACTTCAATGCCCCGCGCTTAGAGGCGAACCACAGGTTTCCCTGGTTGTCCTCTATGATCTTATTAATCCGATCCTCTTCAAAGTCCATATTTTGGTCCACCACAACGAACCACCGCTTACCGTCAAACCTGCAGATACCCCCACGCTCGGTTCCGAACCAGAAATCGCCGTTACTCTGTTCCAGTATACTGGTAACGCAATTGCTGATCAGGCCATCTTCCGTGGAATACGTGCTCCATTCCCGACCGTCGAAAATACTGACTCCACCCATACAGGTTCCTACCCACAGCCTTTGCTGGCTGTCCTCGATCAGAGAGGTTATCATATTCCCCGACAGTCCGAGGTCATATTTGTCCTCATAGACTCTATAATGGCAAAATGCTTCACCTGTTAACTGGCTTACTCCGCCGCGTTCGGTGCCAAACCACATGTTCCTTTCACGATCTTCGAAAATCGCCGTTATCCTGTTGTGAACCAGACCATTAGCCGCAGTAAAAGTTTTCCATCCCGCGCCATCGAATTTAACCACTCCACCGCCACGCATTCCGAACCAGAGATTGCCTTTACTGTCTTCATAGACCTTTTTGACATCTCTATGTGACAAGTTGCCCTCAGCTTCAACAATTTGCCAGTTCTCTCCGTCAAACTTGCCAACTCCGTTCACGGTCCCGATCCATAGATACCCTTTTCTGTCTTCGACAATCGAGTTGACACCATTGTCTGGCAATCCATCTTCAATCCGGTAAATGGTCCACTTATCACCCGCGAATTTGCTCAATCCCCGTTTAGTGGCAAACCACATGTTGCCATTTTTGTCTTCGACAATCGCGTTCACATAATTGTCCACCAGCCCATCGCCTACCGTATAATGCTTCAACTGACCATCTTGCAGGCTCCCTATGCCGTTATCGGTTCCGAACCAGATATTCCCCTTCGAGTCTTCCAGCACTGCGAACACCTTGCAATTGGTGCAAGCCTGGTCGAAAATATATTTCGACCAGTTTTTTCCATCGTATTTGCTGATTCCTCTATAAGTTCCAAACCAAAACGAGCCTTCAGAATCCTGAAGGATGCAAAAGACACAATCATCGGCCAGCCCGTTGCTGGAGTTATAAACTTCAAAATCAAGACCGTCGAATCTTGATACGCCACCTCCAGTGGCAAACCAAAGATATCCCTTATCGTCCTGGAAAATCGCATTTACGGTGGATTGTGATAGACCTTTACTGGGAGTGTAGTTACGGAATGGATATAACTGGGGAAATGCATTCGCGGCAAACGCCAGTACCATAAAATAGGTTATAACTATGTACCTGTTAATCATTTAGAAATGCACTTTACAAAATTTAGTGGCCCCAAAAAGGGAAATATCCGCACAACCTGCGCTATTCTCAGATGTTACGATAGGAGCTATTGGATTGTTTACAATCCTTATCTGTCGAACATCTAATATATAAGGGGCCGACCCATGTGTCTACCCACCGCTGGCGGATCCGGGCGGCACCGGGTGCGCCCCTTGAAACTATACTATTTGGGCAATGCTCGAATTACGAACACAAACTTGAGGCCCTGAAAGTAAAATACGGCGTCTCGCTTGCTGGGTTCATAAAAACGTCACCGTAATCGAGAATTAAAGCACTTAGTTCATTCGGAAAGCTCTCTCAAAAAAAAGCGGGGGATTCAGTGAATCCCCCGCTTCATTCGAATTGGTATCTTGTCAATCTCTGCAGATTGCGGCTCAGTCCTTGTAGATCCGGGTGCCCACGTGCCTGCCGTTGAGCGCCTTGGTGATGTTGCCCTTCACCAGGCCGTTTATTATCTCGATAAATTTGACGATCTTGGCCCGCTGAAGGTATTGCAGCACCACCCGCTCCACCACCAGGTCGGCGAGGTCCATCTCGAGGAGCTTACTGACCGTGATTTCCGGGATGAATTCCGCGTCCGGGTCTTTCTTGGGATCGGCAGTGTAGAGGCCGTTTTCATCCTTGATATAAAGGACGGAATCCGCTCCCAGGAACTCGCCGGTGAGGAAGGTGCCGCTGTCGGTGCGGTTATCCGGGATAGAGCCTTTGACCGGTATCTCTTCCCAATAGGAGTAGGGCGGCATACCGATCATGATCGGGATGCAGCCCAGCTTGAAAAACAACGGCAGCATCTCGAACTGTTCCGCGTTGATATAGATGCCGCCGTGCTTGGCCAGGAGCATCTGGAGCATGCGGGCGTTCTGCAGGGCGATCGGGCCGCCCACCGCGGCCAGGAAGCCCGGGGGCAACTCCAGGTCCAGGGCGACCTGGTAGGCGTGCCGGGCGCGGGTGCCTCCCCCGCTGAAAAGCATGATCTTCTTTCCCCGGCGGCGGTTCGCGACTATCTCGTCCAGGATCGGGTAAAGCGCCGCCCGGCCGCGGTCAGTGAT